>NZ_JAUBRB010000124.1:0-3356 GCF_036701585.1 Microcoleus sp. POL10_C6
TTTTAAATCACCCTAACCTTCCTTCAGTCTTGTCTTATGGTACTCTGGCTGCTTAAAAACTGTCCGGAGTATTGATGATAAAAATTTATAGTTTAATGGTAGAAGTGAAGCGGGCAATGCCCCCCTACAAATAGAGTCCTCGATCGCCCAAATCTAAAATCTATGAGTGCCGACTTTGCCCAAAATTCCTTGTCAGTCAGTTTCGCCGATGTGGAGGCGGCGGCAAATCGATTGCAGGGCAAAGCTTTCAAGACGCCGGTGCTGACTTCGGAAACTTTCAACAAACGCACAAATTCTCGGGTATTTTTCAAGTGCGAGAACTTTCAGCGCACGGGTTCGTTTAAATTTCGGGGTGCTTGCAATGCTTTGATGCAGCTATCTGAAGCCGAAAAACAGCGGGGAGTGCTGACTTTTTCTTCGGGAAATCACGCGCAGGCGATCGCCCTTGCGGCACGGTTGCTAGAAATTCCTGCTACTGTTGTCATGCCGGCAGATGCGCCAAAAGTCAAGCAAGAAGCGACTCGCGGCTACGGTGCAGAGATTATTTTGTACGATCGCACTCAAGTTTCCCGCGAAGAGTTAGCGGCTAAAATTGCCGCCGAACGGCACTTGACAATTATTCCTCCTTATAATGATGCGCGGGTGATTGCGGGACAAGGTACGGCTGCGCTGGAATTAATCGCAGAAGTTGGGGAGTTGGATTTGCTGTTAGTTTGTTGCGGTGGCGGGGGTTTACTGTCGGGATGCGCGATCGCGACAAAAACTTTGTCTCCGCAGTGTAAAGTAATAGGAGTAGAACCGGAGCAAGCAGACGATGCGGCGCGATCGTTCCGCACGAAAACGCTGCAAACTGTTACTAACCCGGATACGATTGCTGATGGTGCGCGCACGCCATCTTTGGGGAAATTAACCTTTCCTTTGGTGCTGCATTATGTGGACGATATGACAACAGTTTCCGAAGACGCAATTCGCCAGACAATGTTTTTTATGTGGGAACGCATGAAGATAATTGTTGAACCGACGGGAGTGTTAGCAGCGGCGGCTTTGTTGTCAGGTGTGGTGCAGGCTGAAAATGCGAGGATTGGCGTGATTGTCAGTGGTGGCAATGTAGATTTGAGCGAAATCTATCGGTTTTTTTCTGTGTAATTAAGTCTGCCACTTTGTTAGTTTGTCAGTCCGAAAGTCCGCCAGGAGTTTAAACCAGTGTCTAATAGCAAGAGTCCTCAAAAAACGACTGGAAAGCATTTTTTATTTTTATCTTTAGTCCACTTCAGGGGACTTGCTCTGTGAGACGGGGGTTAAAACCCCGGCGGACTTTCTGGCAAACGTCAAATATTCATGCAAACGCAAAATATTAATATTGACAAATTTGACCAAAGTAAAAGGTGATCTGATAAAATGCTTCCACAACAAACTTCGATTTAATAGCACAATGTCTTCAGAAACAAACTCAGCGGCTCAATCTACAACTGGTGCAGATGCGATCGATGTTGCGATCGCCTCTGGAATCGACTTTGACGGTACTCCGATTCCGCAAGCAAAATTAGACCTCTACAAGCAAGTGATGGGATTAGAAGCCGGCAGACAGCGCAGTGGCGTGTCAAATACCATGCGATCGCGCATTGTCCGAATCGGTGTCAAACATCTGCCTCAAAACGAGCTCGATAAAATGCTCGTTGCTGCTGACTTCGCACCGCTGAAAGATAAAGAAGTTGCATTTTATTACGGTGGAAAGTAAAAATTATCTACCCTTCTAGATAGATGAACAGTCATCCCCGGATCGGTCAAAATTGGCACAAATCCTAGCAGAGGGTAAGTTTATGAGCACTAACGGTAGTACAGTCATCAGCAACCTCGAGTACGATTTGTTAACAGTTTTGCACAACAAGTCTGAAGCTTTGAAAGCCTACGAAACTTACATGAAAGATGCTCAGGAAATGGGTTCTCAGCCTTGTGCTGAACTGTTTCAAAAATTGCAGCAAGCTGACATGGAGCACGCGCAGGAAATTCGGCAGCACCTTCAACAGGTAATGCAGCACGGCAAGATGTAAAGCTGGTGCAACTAGCTCTGCAAGCTATCAGTTATAAGTTATGACTTAAGTAGTAGCAGCGATCAGTAAAGAGTTTGGGATTGACAACTCATCTTCAATTCCTTAAACTCTGTATCTACGGAGCGATGGAAACATCAATCTGACCGCTCAACCAATGTTTCTGAGAACTCTTAATTCATAACTAGCAACTGGTGACACCACTTCTTGAAACTTCAGCTAGGGGTAGGGAATTAGGCTTTGCTTAATTCCTTACCTATCTAGTGGTACAGGCTATAAAATCTCAGGCTTCAAAGCTCGTTCCATCAACGATAAAACAGCTTGCTCGGCAGTAATTTCACTATTTAATAAGCGATAAACTTGACGAGAAACAGGAACTTCAATGCCGCGTTGATTAGCCAAATCAATCAACACATTAGTAGTATTAACACCCTCAGCAGTGCTCTGCAATTCCTGCAAAATTTGATCTAAAGATTTGCCTTTAGCTAATCCGAAACCAACCCGATAATTGCGCGATAAAGGACTGTTGCAAGTAGCGAGCAAATCTCCCAAACCAGACAAACCGTAAAAAGTTTCGGCGCGAGCTCCCAAACGAACTCCCACCCGAATCATTTCCGGTAAAGCGCGAGTCAGCAAAGCAGATTTAGCATTAGTTCCTAATTGTAAACCGTCGCAAACACCAGCGGCGATCGCAAATACATTTTTCAAAGTTCCACCTAACTCAGTCCCCAGCGGGTCTTCATTCACATAAACCCGAAAAATATCGGAACTGTAAATATTTTGCACTTGCTTGGCCGCTGCTAAATCCGAACTCGCCGCTACCGTTGCAGCCGGCAATCCCTGCTGAATTTCCTCGGAAAGATTAGGGCCAGAAAGTACCACAATTGAATTATTAGGAAACGCATTTTGCCAAATTTGAGATGGAGTGCGCGTACTGGCGGGGTCTAAACCTTTGGTGACGGTAACTATAATTGTACTGGGGCTTAAGTCTAATGCAAGCAGTCGATCGACTGTTGCTCCCACTCCTTTCATCGAAACTGCCGAAACAACAACATCCGCACCCGTTATCACAGACTCTAGATTAACAGAACTGCGGCGCGACCACAAATTAACTCGATCGCCTTTTTTGCCTCCCAGATTGGCCAGTGCCGAACCCCAAGCACCTCCACCTAATATTGTCAACCTTGCCATAGAATTTAGTTTAATGAATTTAACCGCAGATTAACACAGATAATATCAGGTTCGGATAATTAGTTATAATTAAGGGCAGCCGATTCACAGGGACGCCAAACCCCCTATGCCAAAAAA
>NZ_JAUBRB010000064.1:0-32327 GCF_036701585.1 Microcoleus sp. POL10_C6
ATCTTGCACTTTACTCTCGATCGCACGCTCTCTTAACCCAGCCCACGTAATATGCGCTCGATATATTCAGCAAGCCCCAATTATTTATGCTTCGCGATCGCCAGCCCAAAATGCTCACTCATCCCAAAAGTCGTGGTGTGACACGCTCGCTGGTGCCAAAGGTGGGATAAATTTTAGCGTGAGGTTCTTTCTCTAGAGTCATGTTTAAGTCGTCCAGGACTGTGAGTGACTTGGCGCCACCACAAACGCAAAAACTCGATGAGACTTAAATTGAACGTTTTCGGTTCCCGATGGGTCTAAATTGAACAGACGCCCGATCGGTCTAATTTATATGTACTTAGTAAAGCACTTTCAGATTAAAAAAGAGCTGACTCCGTGGCTTAGCGGACTCCTGGCCACATCCCTGCTTGCAGGAGTCGGCTACACAGCTTACAGCCAGTTAACAGTCAAATCCAGCCGCGAAACCAGAGGCAGGGAAAAAACCGTTGCTGTCGAAAGGGTGAACCTGCCGATTACAATTTCGGCAAACGGCACAATTGTGCCCGAACGTTCCGTTAACGTCAGCCCCAAAACTTCAGGAATGCTCAAAAGTTTGCTTGTCAAGGAAGGAGATAAGGTTGAACAAGGGCAGATTCTCGCCTACATGGATGACTCCAACCTCCAAGGCCAACTTACCCAAACTCGCGGACAACTCGCAGCCGCAGAAGCAAACCTGGAAAAATTGGTCAACGGCACTCGATCGCAGGATATTGCTGTGGCTAAGGCAGTGTTAGCAGAACAACAGGCAAGTCTGGAAAAATTGGTCAACGGCAATCGCACCCAAGACATTGCTGTAGCTGAGGCAGCGTTAGCAGAACAACAGGCAACGTTGCAAAAATTGGTCAACGGCAATCGAACCCAAGATATTGCCGTAGCTGAGGCACAACTAGCTGAACAACAGGCAAATTTACAAAAATTGCTTAAGGGCAATCGCCCTGAAGACATCGCACAAGCGATCGCCCAACTCAGAGATGCCGAATACGCCAAAAACCAAGCTGAGGAAGACTTTCAGAGAAATCAGGAACTCTATAATGCCGGAGCCATTGCTTTGCAAGTTGTCAACAACTCCCGCACCGCGCGCGATCGATCTCAAACGCAAGTCAGGCAAGCCGAACAAGCTGTAGCTTTGCTGCAAGCGGGTGCTCGCCCCGAAGAAATCGCTTCTGCGCGGGCTGCTGTGGAGCAAAAACGGCAAGCTTTGACCCTGGCGCGATCGGGGGCACGCCCGGAAGAAATCGCTGCGGGGCGGGCCGCTGTGGAGCAAAAACGGCAAGCTTTGGCCCTGGCGCGATCGGGCGCACGCCCGGAAGACATCGCTGGGGGGCAGGCCGCCGTCGAGCAAAAACAGCAAGCTTTGGCGCTACTAGAAGCCGGTTCTCGCCCGGAAGACATCGCCCAAGCCCGCGCTCAAGTTCTCGCCGCTAGAGGCAGCCTGCAAAGCGTTCAAGCGCAGGTTAACGACACTGTACTGCGGGCTCCTTTCACCGGCACTGTTACCCGCAAGTACGCCGATCCGGGCGCTTTTGTGACTCCCACGACGGCAGGTAGTGCGGTTTCTTCGGCGACTTCTTCTTCGATTTTGTCCTTAGCTTCCAAAAATCAATTAGTAGCAAACGTAGCAGAAACTAATATTTCTCAGATTCGGATGGGCCAGGCTGCGTCTATTCAAGCCGATGCTTTTGCGGGAAAGACTTTTACAGGTAAAATCACTCAAATTTCGCCTCAGTCGATCGTCCAGCAAAATGTGACAAGTTTTGAGGTAAAAGCGGCAATTATTAATGATGATAAACAAATCCTGCGATCGGGCATGAATGTGAATGTTGAGTTTAAGGCTGGTGAACTTAAAAATGTTTTGGTAGTTCCGACTGCGGCAATTGTCCGCCAACAAAGGGAAACGGGGGTTTTTGTTGCGGGTGGAGAAGATGGTAAACCTGCTTTTATGCCGATTAAGACTGGTATGACGGTGGATGATAAGACGGAAGTGCGATCGGGTTTGAAAGGAAATGAAAAAGTGCTGCTTAGTTTCCCTCCGGGATTGCGGCCTAGATCCCAAAATCCATCGCCGGGCGGGATTCCGGGTTTGCAACCGGGTGGGGGAACGCGCTTGCGTTAGTTAGTCCGCGCAGTCGGGGCTAGTTGGTTCGTCGTAGAGTCCGCCAGGGATTGAAATCCCTGTCTCATAGCGAAAGTCCTCTGAAAGAGGACTGAAGAGTTAGTTGATCTACATCAGTTTCAGACGAATTTTCAGTCGGTTTCAACCGACTTTAGCTATGAGACGGGGGTTAAAACCCCCGGCGGATCGTGCCACAAATCATATCGTTTCCGGCTGCATCATCAGACGAATTTTCAGTCGGTTTCAACCGACTTTAGCTATGAGACGGGGGTTTCAACTCCCGGCGGATCGTGCCACAAATCATATCGTTTCCGGTTGCATCGTCAGGTGATAAATTAGAGACCAATTTAGGCATAATTATTAGAATTTGCCACCAAATAATAAATAATAAATAACAAACAACATGAAATTACAGACTCGCCCCGGTACCAACAAAATCTCTAACGTTCAAATCGCGTTGATGGCGACAGAGGCGCTGTGGAATAATAAGTTGCGTACCAGTTTAACTATGCTGGGCGTAATTATTGGGATATCTTCGGTAATTGCCATTACTTCGGTGGGACAGGGAGTACAAAAATCCACTGAAGAACAGTTAAAGGCTTTGGGTACAAATGTGCTGTTGGTTTTATCCGGCGCTTCGCGATCGGGCGGTGTCAGTCAGGGAAGCGGTTCTGCTAGTACCCTGACTTGGGATGACGCTAAGGCGATCGGCAAACAAGCTCCTGCAGTTAAGGCAATTTCGGCTTATTTGCAGCGACAAGTGCAAGTCGTTTACGGCGGACAAAATTCATTTACTTCGATTTTGGGGACGGATTTAAACTATCCCGATGTGAAGAACATTCAACCCCAAGAAGGACGGTTTTTTAACGAGGATGAATTGAATGCTGCTGAGCCTGTAGTTGTCCTCGGTTCTAAGGTGCGAGACGAACTTTTTGGAGCCGGAGCTAATGCGCTATCCTCCGATATTCGTATTCAGGGAAACCGCTACAAGGTCATTGGAGTGATGGAAACTAAGGGGTCTGTAGGGGGAACTGATCAGGACGATCGAGTGTATATTCCCCTCAAAAATATGTCTTCGCGGATTGTGGGGAGAAATTCTTTAGCGGGGATTGCAATATCGGGTTTTTGGTTGGAAACTGCGGGCGAAGCTGATTTAGCGGATGCTCAATTTCAAGTGGAAAATATCATGCGCTTGCGCCACAATATTTATCCGCCACAACCGGATGATTTTCGAGTGGTAAATCAAGCTGAGATAGTTAATACTTTCAGCAATGTGATCGGTTTATTTACGGTGATGGTGGGCGCGATCGCCGGAATTTCTTTGGTGGTTGGCGGTATCGGTATTGCTAATATTATGTTGGTGTCTGTTGTGGAACGGACTAAGGAAATCGGGATTCGCAAAGCGGTAGGCGCTACTAATGCAGCAATTCTCATTCAATTTATGGCCGAATCTATTTTAGTTTCCACGGTGGGGGGAACGGCGGGTATTGGGTTGGGAATTGCGATCGCCTTTGGGGCCTCGACAGCGTTCAAATTTCCGTTTGTGGTTTCTGTATGGTCGATCGCGGCGGGTTTTGGGCTATCTTTTACTGTAGGCTTATTGGCGGGAGTATTGCCGGCTCGGAATGCGGCTCGCTTAGATCCGATCGCAGCTTTGCGGAATGATTGAAGTTAGTGACGTTTGCCCCCGTTAAATTGAACAGTCATGGACGCACGAGTGGTCTGAAACCGGGTTTGATGGACGATCAGACTTCCTTGTCGGCCACAGATTCGCTAACGGGACTTAGACAAAAATCACGTCAAAAATGGCTGCAAACGGTTACAGGTAAAGGGTTTGAGCTTGAATAGGCTTGGATACCGAATTGACAAGGGTTTCATATCTGACGGGGCATCAAACTCTTTCCCTTACCTAGACAGCGTTTCAGGTATTTTAGGGGCTAGAAAATTTCTGAGTCCCATTAGAAATAATATACATTAATTCAAATATAATAACCAAAACCCCTTATCCAACACGCAATTTCCATGTTAGAAGGATTGGTATTGGCAACTGTATTTTGCGGATTTTTTGGTATCATCTTTAAAAAAAACCTGATCATGAAAATCGTCTGTATGGATGTCATGAGTACAGGGGTTATAGCCTATTACGTGGTGGTGGCATCGCGAGAAGGCTTGCTGACACCAATTATTTCAAAGGGGAAAAATGTCGCTTACGCCGATCCGGTTCCCCAGGCGGTGATCTTAACGGCGATCGTGATCGGCTTTTCGATTCAGGCTTTAATGCTGGTCAGTGTGATGAAGCTGGCACGAGATAATCCGACATTAGAAAGTAACGAAATCGAGATGAATAATACCCCATGAATACCCTGACGCTAGCCTGGATTGGACTCCCGTTTTTTGTCGGCTTTACTATTTATTTGATTCCGAAGTTTGACAAGTATCTCGCAATATTCGGAGCGATCGCGTCCGCTGCCTATGCGTTCCAGCTTTTTGTAATGCCGTCAGCGGTGACGCTGGAGTTACTGGATAATTTCAGTGTCACGTTGTTAGTCGATCGCTTGAGCGGCTTTTTCATCTTAACCAATGCCTTAGTCACAGCAGCGGTGATTATCTACTGTTGGCCCACAGATAAGACGGCATTTTTTTATGCACAGATTCTGATGGTACACGGCAGCCTGAATGCGGCCTTTGCCTCTACTGACTTTATCAGTTTATATGTAGGGTTAGAGGTCAGCGGCATTGCGGCGTTTCTCTTGATTGCCTATCCTCGCACCGATCGCTCGATTTGGGTGGCTTTGCGCTATCTATTTATTAGCAACACGGCAATGCTGTTTTATCTCGTAGGTGCCGTGCTGGTTTATAAGGCAAGTCATTCGTTTAGTTTTGCCGGCTTGGGCGAAGCGCCCCCAGAGGCGACCGCTCTGATCTTTATGGGACTCTTGGTTAAGGGAGGTGTGTTTGTATCGGGGTTATGGCTACCGTTAACTCACTCGGAAGCAGAAACGCCTGTGTCGGCTTTGCTGTCAGGAATTGTCGTTAAAGCCGGGGTATATCCCCTCGTGCGGTGCGCGCTGATGGTGGAGGAGGTGGCACCCATCGTCGAAATCTTTGGCGTCGGAACGGCGCTGCTGGGCGTGTTCTATGCCGTTTTAGAAAAAGATAGCAAACGAATGTTGGCTTTTCACACGGTTTCGCAGTTGGGCTTTATCCTCGCTGCACCGTCCGTGGGTGGGTTTTATGCGCTGGCCCACGGTTTGGTCAAATCGTCGCTGTTTCTGATTGCAGGATCGTTACCGAGTCGTAATCTGAAAGAATTGAAACAGAAGCCGATCGATACCAAGATCTGGATTGCCTTAGTCATAGCTAGCTTATCAATCTCTGGCTTTCCCTTGTTGGTTGGCTTTGGGGCAAAGGTGTTGACGGTGAAGAATTTGGGACCCTGGGAAACGATCGCGATGAATGTCGCAGCAGTCGGAACAGCAATTTCTTTTGCTAAATTCATCTTTCTACCCCGTGGCGGACCAACAACAGCCAAACCCGGTTTTTGGCCTGCGGTGTTGCTGTTACTAGCTGGGCTGATTGCAGCCAATGCTTTTGATGTTCAGGCTTATACGCTGGGAAATATGCTTAAGGCGATCGCCATCATCGGCGTTGGTTGGTCAGCCTATTTTCTAATTTTTCAACGCACGGCAATCAAACTGCCACGTATGCTTGAAGAATTCGATCATTTGGTCGGTTTTATGAGCTTGATTTCGCTCCTACTATTCTGGATGGCATTACCCACATGATTGGACAGCTAATATTAAGACTGACGATCTGGTTTCTACTTACTGCCGATTTTAGTTTGGCAAATATTGCGATCGGCTTCATCATTGCTTTCCTGTTGCCGCGCAGCTACGCACCTCCGGAACCTTTGAGGGAATGGTTGGGGGTGTTGGGTAAAATCTTCATGGCGATTCCTATAGCTTATTTAGAAGCGTTTGAACTCATCCTCCGTCCCCACAGACACGAAGATGTGATCATGGAAAAAGTGCCAAACCATCGATCGCCCTTGCTGATATTCCTAGATGTCTTCCTGATTACTTTTACTCCTAAGACGATTGTCGTGAAATATCACGAAGAGGGTTTTTACGAAGTACACCGAGTGCGACGGACATCAAACACGTAGCTAAACTTTGTTTCTGAGGATTTAACCGCTATTGAGGCAGAGTCAGAGAAGAGAAGAGAGAAATGAATAATTTTGATTGAGCTAAGTAAGAAAAAATCAGGAGTGAACACAATTGAACAACTTGAACAACTTGATTTTAATTGCCATGATTTTGGCTCTGCTCATACCCATGTACGAGGTATGGAAAGATCATGATATCTGGCAGACAATGTTGGCGTTTGCCAGTATATCGACCAAGGCGGCAATCATCGCTCTCGTCATATCCGTCTGGCGCGATGATTGGATGATCGGTGTGGTGGCGGCGATTATCCTCAGTGTGGGTAATGCTGGATTGATGTTGTTGGCACAAATAATCAAACGTATCACTGAAGCATGATCGTAATAGATGTATTGAGCTATACCTGCATCGGTATAGGGATTTTTTTCTGGTTTTGGGGTACTTCTTTCCTACTTGGGAAGCGTTCGGTTTTATATAAACTGCACAGTCTTTCGGTATCAGATACGCTGGGTTCGATGGCGATCCTCGTCGGATTGCTGCTGCAAATACCCAGTAAATGGCCCCTGCTGATTCTGGCGATCATTTGCTTAGCAATCTGGAACACCATGCTGGGATATGTGTTGGCCTATTGTTCCAAAACAGGGAGTAACTATGAACGATAATAGCTACATTTATGTCCTCGTCGCTCTGCTACCGTTAGCTGCTGGTATGGTGGTATTTCAGGTCAATCCATACCACGCATTGGTACTGCGGGGGGTATTGGGAGCGATCGCCGCCTTGGTGTATACAATTTTAGGCGCGGGGGATGTGGGCTTGACCGAAGCCTTGATGGGTACTCTACTCGCGATTACACTTTATGCAGTGACGGTGCGTTCATCCCTCGTGCTGCGTCTGGGTGTAATCGAAGACGGGACAGAGGGCGATGCTATACCAAACGACAAAACCGCAGGTCATTTTAAGCAACTGATAGATGACATCCGCACAGTTTTTCAGAAACGCCATATGCGCCTGGAACTGGTTCCCTATGCGAGTGCACAGGCATTGCAGCGGGCGCTGATGGAAAAAGAAGTTCATGCAGCTTGTTCCCCAGAAGACCAACTAGAACACAGCGGCGAAGCGCAACTTTATAACACCGCAATCAGAGTTCGGCGTGTCTACGACATCATGCAAACCGAACTTTCATCACCGGGGACAACCCTAACCTATGTAAATACACCAGACGCAGAGGACAAGCATTGATGAAGTGGGTTTACTTTTTATCAGGGATAGCGCTGTTTGTCAAAATGCTGCTAATCGCCAATCCAACAATGGACTTATCGCAGCAAAGTTCGATCGTCGAATTGGTTGTTCAAGATAGTGGAGTAACCAATGCAGTTTCCGGTATCATTTTGCGAAATCGGCTGTACGACACGATCTTTGAAGTTGTGGTATTTACCATCGCCATCTTGGGTGCAAGTTTTATGCTAGCCAATGAAAGTCCGTCCTGCGCCATATATCAGTTTACCGATCAACCATCGATTATTTTGGCGCGATTGGGAGCGACGATTGCTGCCTTGGTGGGTATCGAACTAGCAATTCGCGGGCATTTAAGTCCAGGCGGTGGTTTTGCAGCGGGTGTAGCGGGGGGAACTGCGATCGGCTTGGTGGCGATTACCTCATCACCGCAGTGGATGCAAGAAATCTACCAGCGCTGGCACGCGGCGACTTTGGAGAAAGTTTCGGTACTTGTTTTCATTGTATTGTCCGTTATCACTCTGTCAGGATATGAGTTACCGCACGGAGAGTTAGGCACACTTTTCAGCGGTGGCATTCTCCCCTTGCTCAATATCCTGGTTGCAGTCAAAGTCGCATTAGGATCGTGGGCGGTGCTGTTGGTGTTTATTCGCTATCGCGGATTGCTATAACAAATGTTCCGATCTCAAATCCATTGACATCGAAATTATTCATCTCTCTCAATCTCTGACTCTGACTTTGTATCCTCTGTGTTTTTTGCGGTTTAATCATTCAGCAAGAACCGTAAACAATATTTTACGTTTATAAGGCTGACGCACGAGTAGTCAGAAACCGGGTTTTTTTGCGAAATACTTCGTTACACCCGCAGAAACTGTCAAAAACCCGGTTTCTTTGCTTTTGGTGAGTAATTCCTGTGTACTCATCTGCGTTTATCTGCGTGCATCTGCGGTTAAATATTCCCAATCTGCAAGATATTAGCTTACACTAAACCAGCTTGAAAAATCTGATTTGCAGTGAGGTTCAAATCGGGAAAAGTTTGGGACACAATCCGGTCATTATCTCGAAACTTGAGGATTTGATATTCACCCTCAACCAAGTTACAGACAGAAATTGTCGGTTGTTTAGGATTGCCAATAAAATTGCGTCCGCCCAACGCAGCATAATCCACAATCCAATATTCAGGGATACCCATCTCTTCATAATCAGCATATTTCAAATAGTAATCATCGCGCCAATTGGTTGACACAACCTCAATTACCAAAGGTATCGATGCACCCAAACTGAGGATAGATTGTTTTTGCCATAAAGTTTCGTTCACCAGATTTCCACGATTTAGCACCAACAAATCAGGGAAATAACCCGAATCTTTTTCAGGAGGTCTAACTATCACTTGGTTTGGGATACTGTATGGCAATCCCAGACGTTTGATTTCAAAAGGAATTTCGATGCCAAGAAAGCCTTTAACTTCCTCGTGTTCGCCTACTGGTTGTGCCATCTCAACAATATCTCCATTATGGAGTTCGTAGCGTACCGCCGAATTTTCAGGCAGCCACTCCACAAATTCCTCGAAGTTTACGAGTTTGGGTAAAGCTTGAGTCATAGGTTTTCAGAATTACCGATAATATAAATTATATCTCTATCTATCTGCGTTTATCTGCGTGCATCTGCGGTTACAAATTTCCATTTTTTATAAAGTCCGCAAGTTGTTGTGCCGCTTATGCTGTAACCATTTCGGGTTTTATATCAGGTGATGCTGGCTCAAAATACAACACCATGATTTGCTCTGGATACAGCCCGACAGATTCATAAGTGCGTCCGTTGCGATCGCTAAATTCCACCTCAAACGCTGCACCATCAGCCAACAGTTCAACCACAGTCCCTACTTGTCCGCACCACAGATTGTATTCAGGAAGGTCAACTGTCAATGCAACGACATCTAGTAATTTAATTGTATTCTTTGCCACTCTTATTACCTCCCGGCACTACATTATAATACGGTGTCTGAACATCCCGTATTCTAGTTTTGTTTTGCGATCGTTGGAACTCATCGGTTAGATTTATAAACTCTTAATTACAACTTACTATTGAAGAAATAACTTAGTTCCGACCACATTTCGCCATTACTCCAAAACAAAAATTTACCGGGATAGCTAAACCTATCAGCTAAACCCACAGCAATATATTCCTTATAAACCAATACGGTTCAGTTAAGGCTATGCAGTGCTTAAAACAATAAATACAGGAGGATTCATTATGATTCCAGTACCTCTGTGTTTAACTTGTTTAGACCGAAATTTTGAGACAGGTTTTTTCACGACTCTGGGGTTGTTTCTCGCTCGCCCTTTCAGGTAGAACTTGATCGAGAATCTCCAAAGTTAACCAATTCAAAAAAAGGGAAGTTCCTGTGGTTGTAACCGCTGAAATTTTGGGAGAGCGCGACGAATAACTCGTAGTGTTCCAGTAAAAGAAAGACGCAATGGTGAAACACCTGCGCTGCTTGCTGCTTGAAAAATTAATGACCTTACCGCCCAATGTCCTAGTAGTAAACCATAAATTTCTTGTACCACCTCCTTTGGCTTTTGAGAACGAATATGAGTTTTTCGTCCTAATAAATGTACTTTCAGTTCATCAATCGTCTTCTCAACTTCCCAACGTTGATGATATTCACAGGCAAGGAACTGGGCAGGAAATTTTTCCGCGTCCAACAAGCTGGTAATTAAACGATATCTAATTTGTACTTCGGGGCGTTCGGGATGCTCAATTGTGTACTCAATTACTCTTACTTGTATTGGCTTAAATCCTTTTTTTCTTAACTTGCCAGATGGATAAATCCAACTTAAATATGAACCATCATCTAGTTGTGTTTCGTTTAAGAATTTAACGTTGGATGGAATTCGCCCCAAATACTCACAACCTTTACTGAATGTGGCTTCTACCATCGTGTAAGAATGTAAACCTCTATCCCACATCAATAACATTCCCTCTGCCACTGAGCGTAACAATTTTAACGCTCTTACTCTTTCTCCTATTTTATATGGACACATTAAGGCATCAAATATTAAATGTGTTCCTGCCTCTACTAAAATCACTAATCTAGCTTTGGGGAACGCCGCTCTCGTACCCGGACGGCTTCCTGGACGACCAAAAACTCTGGCATTTTCATCACTATCTGGGAGGTCTAAGCAGGTTCCGTCTATCACTACGACTCTGAGTTCGTTGATAAAAGCTCCTACTGTTTCAACTGTAGCCATTGGTCGTACTAAGGAATGAAACAACTGTCTCATCACGCCCGCTCCTAATCTTTGTCTGGCTTGAGTAATTGCCGATTTACATGGAAATCGCCAATATTTACCAATTTTTATCCATGCTTCATTAAGACCATCAATTAAATTTTTTAAGACATCCCGCATTGAATCTTTTGACCACAGACTCATGGCGATTACCAGACACACTACCAGTTGTGCTGGCAGGGCACGATGACGTTTCTCTTCAACATTTGTTTTGGCAATAGCTTGTTCGATGGCACTTGCTGGAATTGCTATCTCTATGGCCTTGAATATCTCCTTACTTGGGATTTTGGGAGATACTAATGAGAATTCTTTGAGATGCACGCTAACTTGCTCTCCTTTTGTGGACACCATACCTAATTTACCACGGTTTGAGCCTTAACTGAACCGTATTGCCTTATAAACGGGATGTAATTTATATTCCAAGGATCTAATTTTAGTTACGAGTATCGTATCGATAAAACAAAGTCTACTGATAAGTTCTATGTAAAACTCTTCTGTTTTTCCCCAATCATCTAATTCCTCTATACCTGAAGTTCCTAAAGATGTTTGAACGAAATAAACTAAATTATTATAATATTTTAATAAATTTATTTCATCATGATGACCATCTCGAAGTCTTTTTATTATCTCCTTTAGTTGATCTATTTTTGCAAGCAGCAGATTAATTTCCTCATCCCCATTTTCAATTTCCAAACTCTTAATTTTTTCCTCAAGAAGTGCAACTTTATTTCTCTCGTCCTTAAGCTGTAGCTCTAAACTTATTTTGGCTTTTTCTAGCTCTCTGGCATTCTCTTCTAGTTGCTTAACTTTTGTTTCTAATTGACGTGAATTGGAGTTTAATGAATTTAACTCATAAACCTTTCTTTCTAGCTGTAGCTCTCAACTTATTTTGGCTTTTTCTAGCTCTCTGGCATTCTCTTCTAGTTGCTTAACTTTTGTTTCTAATTGAGGTGAATTGGAGTTTAATGAATTTAACTCATAAAGCTTTCTTTCTAATTGGGTTTTTTCTTGCTCTAGCTGGTTATTATCTATCTCTAAAGGTTGAACTCGGTCTAGTTCTCGTCTTATTTCTGACTCTAAAGAGTTTTGGCTAGCTCGGAGTTGTAGATTATCTTGTGTCAATCTAGTATTATTATCTTTAACTTGATTTAACTCTCTTCTCAGAACGTCTATTTCTTGCTGTAAATCCGTATTTGTTTTAATGAGTGATTGATTTTGGGCTATGACTTCATTAAGCTGGCTAGTAACCTCTTTAACTTTCTCGATTAAAAATTCCCACGTTATAAACTCTATATCTTGACTACTGAGAGAACCACCCAATTCTTGAATAAGAACTTTTTTATGAGCTTCTAGTTCTTCAATTTTTTGTTCAAAGTAAATATTTTCAATACGAAGATTTGTTGAAATTTTCCTTAATTCATCTCTTTCGCTCTCAACGCTTGCTAACTGTTGTTGTAGGCTTTGAACCGTCTGCTTCAAAGAATTGTTCTCAGTAGTAGCTGCCTTAAGTTCTGCCTCTTTTTGCTTAAATCTTGCCAGGATTTGAACTATAAAGGCGGTAAATAGGTTATTTGCTTGTTGTAAGTGCTGGTTTATTTGCCTAAGCTCAACTGTTTGTGCTTCGGGTCTGTTATCCTCTGGTTTGTTCTTACCCCTGCGAAGTTGCAGGTAAACTATTACGATACTTAGTAAAGCTATTAAACCAGCAGTTTCGTAAACCATACTAATACTTTTTTGAAAATAGAGTTTTTGGACATCGGTTCCCAGGCAGAGCCTAGGAACCAGCTAAAAAATCAAAATTAGCCAAAAAACTGAGGGCGAGTTTAGCATAAAAGTTAACCCCAAAAGTTCAATTTATGCTCTAAACCCGCCCTGGCAAAACTCCCTTAATAAGCGTCTTGCAATTCGTAGAAATCAGGGGAAATGTAATCTTTCCGCAGCGGCCAGCCTACCCAATCTTCGTTCATCAAAATCCGTTTCAGATTCGGATGTCCTTCGTAGACAATGCCGTACATATCGTAGGATTCCCGCTCTTGAAAGTCGGCTGCTTTCCAAATCCAGTAGACTGATGGCACTCTGGGATCTTCGCGGGGAATGAATACTTTGACGCGGACTTCTTCGGGATGGGAAGCATTATCTGTCAGCTTAGCCAAGTGGTAGACGCTGACTAAATCTTCTCCCGGCCCTTGGTCGTAGGCGCACTGGCACTGCATATAATTAAACCCGTAGGCATACAGTGCTGTTGACATCGGAATTAAGAAGTCTCGATCGACCTTTAATATCTCCACGCCCAAATTATCGGCCGCTAAAGCTTCGTGTTCAAAGCCATTCTGAGTCAACCACTGGGAAACCTTCCCGGCTTCAACAATTGAGGTTTCTGTCTCAGCCACGGTTTACCTCCTGTTTTTGTCCTGCAAGCAAAGCCGGTGGTACTGGCATTCCCATTGCTTCGGTCAATTCTTTCGGTGGCGCCATCCGGCCGGGAACTGACAAGTATTTGCCATCTAAAATGTCGTCTACTACTTTCATCTTGTGGGGTCTGGTGTAGTAGCGGTGGGTTGGCAGCAAATTGGCCCGTTCTTGCATAGAATCGTTGGCGATTTTTTTCCGCAGTTTGATAATTGCGTCAATAATCGCTTCTGGGCGGGGGGGACAGCCAGGGATGTACACGTCTACGGGAATCAGCTTGTCAACGCCTCTGACTGCTGTGGTGGAGTCTACGCTGAACATTCCCCCGGTGATGGTGCAAGCGCCCATCGCGATGACGTATTTGGGTTCCGGCATTTGTTCGTACAGCCGCACCAAGATGGGGGCGTACTTCATGGTAATTGTGCCGGCGGTGATGATCAGGTCGGCTTGCCGGGGACTCGATCGCGGTACTAAGCCGAATCTGTCGAAGTCGAAGCGCGAACCGATCAAAGCTGCAAATTCGATGAAGCAGCAAGCGGTACCGTAAAGCAGCGGCCACAAGCTCGAAAGTCTCGCCCAATTGTAGAGGTCATCAACCGTAGTTAGGATGACGTTCTCTGACAATTCGGATGTGACTTCAGGGCGAATAGCGGGGTTGACAATTAGAGGTTTTTGTGATTTGTCAGAACTTAAGACCATTCCAAGGCTCCTTTGCGCCATGCATAGACAAGAGCAATAACGAGGATCGTGATAAAAAACAAGGCTTCGATGAAAGCCAACAGTCCTAGCTGGTTGAAAGCAACCGCCCAAGGATAGAGGAAGACGGTCTCTACGTCGAAGATGACGAAGACCAGGGCGAACATATAATATCGGATGTTGAACTGAATCCAGGCTCCGCCGATCGGCTCGACGCCAGATTCGTAGGTAGTGCGTCGGTCGTAGGGACGACTTTTGGGGCGCAGTACCTTAGACGCCGTGAGGGCGAGGATAGGGACTAGGCTGGAAATTAACAGGAAGCCTAAGAAATACTCGTAGCCGCTGAGTGCAAACACGGTGAATAATTACTGCCTAGGTGAAAGGGTTCTGTAACTTGTCTTTACATTATATAGATTGTGGGTAGCTAAAATTACGAGTTAGTTGAGATTAATCCTCCATCTTCTGCAATAATTTTTAATGTATATTTTAAGATTAGCTTACCTACTCTTTTTGAGCTGTCAACTACCCCCGACGGCAAGTCGCGGGCTTCTGGCATAAAAACTGAAGCCCCAAGTTGACCAGCCTCAGTCCCCTTTCGGGGCTACGTTATCGGCAAGAGTTCAAGTTCACACCAAGGAATCCGTAGCTAGTTCCTTGCTCTGTAACCTAGGGATTAAACATCTGTAAGGGGTTAAGGAAGTGTCTCTGGGAAAGTACCGACCGATAACATTGGCGAAGCTAACATTACTGGAGTAGCAAGGCGCTTCCCGGCATACAGGGAAATGGATAAGCACTACTCCTCTACTTATCCAACCCCTTTCGGGGACTCTGAATTTATTCAGCGTCCTGTTTCATACGTGACCATCAAGGTACGCGGTTTCCACACTCCTAGAGATTTTATGAGCGATCGAGCTACTGAAACCAAAACCCTCGATCGGCACGAGTGCCGCGCCTGCGGCTACGTCTACGATCCGAAAAAAGGGAATCCTAAAAATGACATTGCCCCTGGCACGGCTTTTGAAGATTTGCCCCAAACTTGGGTCTGTCCCGTTTGCGGGGCGCGCAAGTCGGTGTTTCAAAATCTCGGTCAGCAGGAAGGGGTATCGGGATTTAAGGCAAATCAGCGCTACGGTGTCGGTGTCAACGGCATGACCGAAGGTCAGAAAAGTTTGCTGATTTTTGGCGGCTTGGTCGTTGGTTTCTTGTTGTTACTTAGTATGTATGGTTTGCAGTAAAACGATTGTGAGATTTTGGCAACGAATTGTAATGTTATTGGCCGCTGCGCTCATCTGTACGAGTTGCAGCACCATCGGTTCTGTGAGTTACAACCCGTGGCAAGTGATTTCCTTGCCAACGGAAGCTAATTTGCAGGATATTGCCTTTACGGGCAATCCTCAGCACGGCTGGGTTGTGGGTTCTGAGGCGACTCTGCTCGAAACCCTTGACGGTGGCACTAGCTGGAAGCCTATAGCACTGGATATCGACGATCCGAGGTCGCGTTTTGCGTCGGTGAGTTTTTCCGGTTCAGAAGGCTGGATTGTCGGCCAGCCTTCTGTTTTGCTCCACACAAACGATGAGGGCAAGTCTTGGACGCGGATTGCTTTGAGCTCTCAGTTGCCCGGTTCTCCGAGTACGATCGCCGCTTTGGGCCCAAATTCCGCCGAGATGACGACCGATGTCGGGGCGATTTACCGGACTTCGGACGGCGGCAAAAATTGGAAAGCTGTCGTGCAGGATTCTTTTGGGGTAGTTCGCAATATCAACCGTTCTGAAGACGGGCAGTATGTTGCGGTTTCCTCGAAGGGCAATTTCTACTCGGTGTGGAAACCAGGACAAGAAGCTTGGGAACCTCACAACCGCAATAGTTCTCGCCGCTTGCAAAATATGGGCTTTACCAAGGATGGGCGTTTGTGGATGCTCGCCCGCGGCGGTCAGATTCAGTTTAGCGACCCGTCCAATCCTGAAGGTTGGGGAAAACCGTTTTTTCCTGATCGCAAGGCGAGTTGGGGTTTGCTGGACATGGCTTACCGGACTGATAATGAAGTTTGGGTAGCCGGTGGCGGCGGCAATTTGCTGTGCAGTTTGGACGGCGGGAAAACTTGGCTAAAAGACCGCGAAGTAGAAGATGTTCCCGCTAATTTTTACAGGATTGTCTTTATGGGCCCCGATCGCGGATTTGTGATCGGCGCGAGCGGTACTCTACTTAAATATCAAGGTTCAGCACAAGCTGCTTGATAGTAGAATAGTAATAGAGATTGTCTGTCAATTTGTTGTTGAAAGGAGGATTCTAAATGGCCGGTACAACTGGAGAACGTCCGTTTGGGGACATTATTACAAGTATCCGTTATTGGGTAATTCACAGCATCACCATTCCGGCTTTGTTTATTGCTGGATGGCTGTTTGTGCAAACGGGTTTGGCTTACGATGCTTTCGGAACTCCTCGCCCTAACCAGTATTTCACACCGCAGCGGGAAGAAGTGCCGATTATTTCGGATCGCTTTGAAGCTAAGAAACAAGTAGATCAGTTCATTGCCAAGTAATTTAACAAGGATTTGGAAAAATGACGAGCAGAACCCCAAATAATGAGCCAATTTCGTATCCGATTTTTACGGTGCGCTGGTTGGCAGTTCATACTTTAGGTGTCCCAACAATTTTCTTTTTGGGCGCGATCGCAGCAATGCAATTTATTCAACGATAGGAGTTTACAATGCCTGAGCGCGTTCCTAATCCCAACGAGCAGCCTGTTGAGTTAAACCGGACTTCTTTGTATTTGGGTTTGTTGCTGATTTTTGTTTTGGGTATTTTGTTTTCCAGTTATTTCTTTAATTAACTGGTGTCTGAGTTTGCTTTCGATAGTTCGATCGTCGAATTTGTTTAGCTGTAAATTAGTGAGGTGATGGCTATGTTTAGTGAAAGTGGCAGAATTCCTTTGTGGCTGGTAGCTACTGTTGCAGGCCTCGGTGTTCTCAGCATTGTGAGTCTTTTCTTCTACGGTGCTTATGCCGGTTTGGGTTCTTCGATGTAAGAAGAATCAAGCTGATTTTCGGCTTAAAACCCCCCTTTTTCAAGGGGGGTTTTAATTATGCAAATTGTGTTGGTAAATGGGGGATAACTGTTATCGATAGTGTGAATTTTTTGGCCAGTTTATGATATAATACCATTTTTTTAAAGATGTGATAGAGATAAAGAATGTAAAATCCAAGACCATCCGGTGAGAAAACCAATGACGCGATCGGTGAAAGATGCCAAAATTTCCTGGACTTTTGTGCGGAGTTCGTCAAGATTACTAAACACCGACTTTCGCTAAAAAATCTTTCAGATATTCCCACACTCTTTCTGTCGGATTTACTTCGGGACAAGCCGGAGGCTGAAATAGTAAAATAACATTGTCTGGTAATTCAGATGAGTCCAACTTATGAGCGGGTGCGTTATCAACTTGAATGATGTGTAATTGCTCAGGATATTGTATTGACAAAAGTTGTAAATATGCTCCAAAACAAACTTTGTCTAAATGCGAAAACTCCCAAAAAAAACTCTTTCCAGTAGCGATTGATACTGCCCCATACAGCCAAAAACACTCAAATTTCCATTGATGCTTGCCCAGGGGCTTTACGCCTGAAAGCGTCAGCTTGCGCCGACGAATTGTATGCAGCCCTATCCGCGTTTCATCACTACACCAATAACACACTTTTTTATATTTATTTACTTGAGGTAAAGCTCTGTCTAGTAAAGCTTTTATCTGTTGATGCAAGTTATTTTTAAATTCATTAATTGCCGTAGATTTCTGATAAATACTGCGAGGTCTGGGAATTTTTAATTTACTTTTTAATTCCCCTCTAACTAAAGAATATACAGCCGGGTAACTGCTAGCTATTCCTTTAATCAACCAGAGCCAGAGATGAACTTCTTTATAACTCTGAAATCCTTCTGGGTCTCTCAACTCTTGTTGCAAGGTCGCTGCTACTTCAACTGAGAACTTTTTTGGGCGACCAAAAACCTGCCTATTTTTTAACAAATTTTCCAGACCGCCCTTTCTATATTGGGAGAGCCAGCGATGAATCGTTGCCTCACTTTTACCTAAAACTGTGGATACTTCCCGAACAGTTTCTACTTGTTTTGACTGAAATAAATAAAGCATTTGAACTTTATTATAAGCTAGTATTTTTTTTTGTTTCTTGAGGATCTCTCGCAAATCTTCTACAGATTCTGTAATTTTTATATGAGGACGACCAGACATTGTAATTCTCTCCTTTATTTTTTACAAAAGTCTATCACATCTTTAAAAAAATGGTATAAGTTCCGGTGACACCGGAATTATTGTTGACTGTTGACTGTTGACTGTTGACTGTTAACTCGGGGTCGAAAAACTGAATGATAGTTGAGTATTGACTGTTAATTCGATTTTACAATTCCGATGCTAGCGGAGTTGATATGAGAATTTAATCCGGCGTTGTCAGATGGGGATTTTTGGTGGTTGGGTGGAGATTTGCTCAATCAACTGCTGGCATTGCGGGTTCACCAATAACCCCAAAATCGATCGCCATTAGCCGACGATCACTAAGAGAGTGTGAGCCGATCGTGAAATTAGCCAAAAGTTGCGAGTAGAATGGTGCAAGAGCCGATCGCTCGATCGTAGTGCACAGCGAAATATGACCCCACCGCCGCCACCCCGCAAACCTCAAACCGTCTTGGGTGCGATTACCCAAGCAGTCCAGACTATTGCCAAGGTTAATTTTAACCAGCTAGCGCTGAAACCAAACGCCAAAGTACCCGAACTGTGGGTACAGGATGCCGGTGCAGCTAAAGCTGAGGTTTATCCGCTGTTGGGCGATCGATATTTGTTAGGTCGATCGTCCAAATCTTCAGATATAGTAGTTCGCAATCCCGTTGTCAGTCACGTACACTTATCTCTGTCGCGCGATACTCGGCGGCGGACTCCTTTTGTCATCAAAGATGAAGACTCCACAAACGGCATTTACAATGGCAAAAGGCGAGTTAAAAGTATGTCCCTGCGTCACGGAGACGTGTTCACTTTAGGGCCGCCGGAACTAGCCGCCGCTGTCAGGATTCAGTACGTATATCCGCCGCCTTGGTATTTGCAACTTGTGCGTTACAGCTTTTACAGCGTCAGTGGAATCACCGCTTTGATTGCCGTGTTGGTAGGCATGGAATCGACAAAGTTTCAAGTGCGGCCTCTGCCAAGAAGTATCAATGGCCCCGTGATTGTTTACGCGCGCGATGGGCAAACTCCCCTGCGTCCTCCTCAGAATAACGCTCACTTAGAATTAAAGCAATTACAGGATTTTTCGCCTTATTTATCCAAGGCGGTACTTGCTTCGGAAGACAGTCGCTACAATTGGCATTTAGGAGTAGATCCGATCGGAGTTTTGCGCGCGCTTTTGACCAATGTTCGCGGGGGAGGAATTCGCGAAGGCGGCAGCACTGTGACGCAGCAGTTAGCGAGGAGTTTGTTTCGAGATTATGTGGGAACTCAAGATTCGGCAGGGCGCAAGTTACGGGAAGCTGTAGTTGCCTTGAAACTGGAGAATTATTACAGCAAAGATGAGCTGTTGCTGACTTATTTAAATCGGGTGTTTTTGGGGATTGACCTTTACGGTTTTGAGGATGCGGCTCGGTTTTATTTTGGGAAGTCGGCGAGGGATTTAACTTTGTCAGAGGCGGCAACTTTGGCAGGGATTTTGCCTGCTCCCAACAGTTTTAATCCGATTCAAAATTATCAGTTGGCGGTGCAGTATCGCGATCGAGTGATCGAACGGATGCGGGCACTGGGGACGATTTCTCAGGAAGAAGCCGATCGCGCAAGGCGATCGCGAATTGAGATCAATCCCAAAGCACGCCAATATCTTCAAAGTACGATCGCTCCTTATTTCTACAGTTATGTATTTGACGAATTGGAGTTTTTGCTGGGGGAGCAGTTAGCCAGAGAAGGCAATTTCATTGTAGAAACAGGTTTGAATCCCGGCCTGCAAAAAGTGGCTGAAGCTTCCCTCAGAAATGCTGTTGAAAATGCCGGAGCAAGTGCTGGCTTTTCTCAAGGAGCCGTGGTAACTCTCAATAGTACAACCGGGGAAGTCTTAGCTTTAGTTGGGGGCGTAGATTACTTGAAAAGTCAGTTTAATCGGGCTACTCAAGCTTTGAGACAGCCTGGTTCTACATTTAAGATTTTCACCTATGCAGCCGCCCTGGAACGGGGAATCTCACCCGATAAAACTTATTCTTGCGCTCCCCTTTCCTGGGGAGGACAAAGTTATAGTGGTTGCGAAAGAACCAGCGGTAATACTGATATGTATCGCGGCTTGGCATTGTCGGAAAATGCAATTGCTTTGCGAATAGCACAACAAGATGTAGGTTTAGACAATGTAGTGCAAATGGCTAGGCGTTTGGGAATTACTTCTGAACTGCGTTCTAATCCTGGTTTAGTATTAGGTGAAAGTGAAGTTAATGTGTTGCAATTAACGGGTGCTTTCGGGGTTTTGGCCAATCGGGGTTTAGGAAATCGCCCCCACGTAATTAAGCGAATTATTGACAGCAGCGATTGCAAAGATCGAAATGATTTTAACAGTTGCCGGGTGATTTATGAGTATCAAAAAGATGGCATTGCCAATCGGCAGTTAGTTTCTGAAGCAGTAGCGGATACGATGACAGATATGCTGCAAGGTGTGGTGCGGGGAGGTACGGGTAGCAGTGCTGCTTTGGGCTTGGGAGAAGCTGGAAAAACAGGCACGACTAATGATAATAGAGATTTGTGGTTTGTCGGTTATATTCCGAGTCAGCAACTGGTGACAGGAGTTTGGTTGGGAAATGATGATAATTCTCCGACTGCCGGAGGTAGTGCAAATGCCGCTCAGTTGTGGGGGGAGTATATGCGGCAGGTGGCGCGTTGAATGAGAAGAAGATGCGGCGGTTGAAACCGCGTCTATACGAAGAAGAGACGGCGGTTGAAACCGCGTCTACACAGACAAAACCCGCCTCCGCGGGTTGAAGACAAAGACGGTTAAAATTAATTTATTTTCTTCAGTCCGCGGAGGCGGACATCGTTTGTTTAGGTGCGGTTTCAACCGCCGTCTGATATGGCCGACAGCCAGACAATATCGAGTGCAAATTGACAACATTTCCGATTACCGCGATCGCAGGTGCTGCAAATCCGATCGCCTCAACTTGCTCTACAATTGTACCCAAAGTCCCGATCAATTCTTCTTGTTCCGGCCGCGTTCCCCAACGCACTAACGCTATGGGCGTTTCTGCACTCAATTCGGCTGCTGTTAACTGGCCGATAATGTAAGGCAAATTGTGGATTCCCATGTATACTACAATGGTTTCGGAGCCACGGGCGATCGCCTGCCAATTTACCTCCGGTCGATATTTTCCCGCTGATTCGTGACCGGTGACAAAGGTGACAGAGGAACTGTACGATCGATGTGTTAAAGGAATTCCCGCATAAGCAGGGGCCGCAATCCCAGAAGTTACGCCGGGGACGACTTCTACTGACACTCCAGCTTTTACCAACTCTTCCATTTCTTCGCCACCGCGGCCGAAGATAAACGGATCGCCGCCTTTGAGACGAACTACGATCGCATTATCTCCAGCTTTTTCTATCATTAACTGAGTGGTTTCGTCCTGCATTAACGAGTGACGCCCTTTGCGTTTTCCGGCATCAATTCGTTCTGCTTGGGGGTTGATTGCTGCCAAAATTTGAGGGCTGACTAAAGCGTCATAAATCACCACATCCGCACACTCTAACAAAGCTTTTCCCTTCAAGGTCATCAAACCCGGATCTCCGGGCCCCGCACCTACTAAATACACTTTTCCTAAAGACATCTTTCTTGCTTCCTTTACCTCTTCTGTGCCTCTGGGGTTCATTTTTGAATTAAATTCCCAATTAAGTCTGCTAATTGTACACTTGCGCCTAGAGGATTCGCGAGATGAAGTTCCGCCGCAGGAAATTGCTGCTTTAGCTGTGCGACATTTTTGGCGATCGCATCTGTAATTCCTCCATTAAATAAGAAGTATGGCACAATTCCTATTTGCTGCTGTCCACCACGAACCAAACTGTCAATTTGCTCTGACAAACTCGGCTTTACCGACCAATAAGCTGTCAGCGCACCGAGTTTGCTGGCGATTTCCTCAACTGTCGAGTTACCTCCGGGCCGACGGCTGCCGTGAGATAATAAAATCCATTTTGGCAATAGCAGATTGGGGAGAAAAGTCACCTCTTTCATCTGACTTTTTACCAGTTTTGTTAAGCCTGCTTCCTGGGAACCTAAATGGGGGCGCAATGCAATTTTTAGCTGGTCACCAAAAGTTTTTTGGGCAATTTCCACCTCTGCCGGTATGTCTTCGGCGACGTGAACTCCCGGCAATAAAAATACAGGCAGGATTTGCAATTCTGTCAGTCCCAGCGACAGGGTACGTTCGCCAAAACTGCAAATTTGTTCGTGCAGCGGTGCGGGGCCGAGTTCTAAGGTGGCGGTTGCTACTGCCGGGAATGAGTCAGCCAATTTTTGAGACAGCAGTTGACCTAGGTTTTCCAAAGCTAGTTGGGGTCTGGGGTCACGGCTGCCGTGAGAAACTAATAAATAGGTCGATCGCAATTTCAATATGGATTTGATGTTAATGTTCGAGCCGAATTTCAAATAATTATAACACCGTAGGGCGCGTGACTTGAAAAATACTCAACCCTCAACCTGAAGCTTGCGAGTCACGCACCTTTAACAACTAAAGCAAAGTACCCGGCTTGGAAATTACTCAACACAGGGCTTAAATCTTCTAAGCCGCCCACCTTACAAAAGAAGGCGGGCGGCTTAAAAATTACTTAATACAGGGCTTAAATCTTCTAAGCCCTACACGCTAAACAAATCTCAAATTAAGCTTTGGGAGCGGGATCGGCAATGTATTGGAAAGTAGGTTCCGAGTTCCAAGGGCCGCGTTCATCCTTGCCATTTGTGGACAAGTTAAAGTAGAGATCCACGGTGGAATCTGGCGGAATATTGCCGAACATGGGATCGGTGAGTTTACCCAGCGATTCCAGAGCTTTCATGAACATCTGAGTGTGAGAAATTTCGCGAGTCAGCAGAAACTGCAACGTCTTTTTCGTTCCCATATCCGGTGCTAGTTTAATCAACTCTTCGTAGGTTTGACGGGCTCCTGCTTCCGCACCGATATTAGCGCGCAAATCGCGCACCACATCGCCGCCTTCGTTCACATAAGCACCCGTCCAAGCTTGACCTTGGCTGTCCAACAAGTGGGGGCCTACACCGCGCACGGCAAACAAAGTGCTTTTATAAGCTTCTGTTTGGTCAGAGTTTTTGGTGTGCATTTCTATGAGTTTACCAACCATTTCTAAGTGGCTGAATTCTTCTATTGCAATATCTTGGAGCATATCCTTAATCCCTGCATCTTCACAGTGAAAGGACTGCACCCAGTATTGCAGAGCTGCTGTCAGTTCTCCGGTTGCTCCGCCAAACTGTTCTAGCAGCAATTGGGCAAAACGGGGGTTGGCTTCGTCTACTGTCACCGCAGCCATTAATTGTTTTTTGTGAAAAAACATGGATCGATACCTCTTTTTAGTTCGGTTGTTAAAGTCTGAAGGATTGCAGACTTTATCTGTGTTCGCCTTCAGAATCCATTGTGCGACAATCGATCGCACCGAGCCTCGGTCGATGGATACATCTCTCGCGACAAATTTATCTGCTTTCAGGTAGAGTTTAAAGTTAAATTTTTAGCTAGTTAGTCGGTATAAATACTACAATTTACAAGCTGCATTATTGTCGCACTCGGTTAATTTTGCTGACAGGGCATCGAGGTGTCGCAGCCACTGAATGCCGCCAACCCAACTGCGAGACGGGAGGTGTCCGATTGGTGCTTGCTGACTAAATTTAATCTGCCCTAAAGTAGTAGCAGAATTGTAGGTTTGCCAGTTGACCCGATCGCAAAATCTGATATAGTCTCCCTTAACGCTTTCGTAAATTTGTTTTTGGACGCTGAAGCCAAACCGACCTTGACTGTAGTGCAACCAAAGGCGATCGACTGTTTGCAAATCTTCGCAGGGGATCTGGTAAATTTGGCTAATTTCTAGCTGAGTTCCCGGTTGCTGGGAAAGACATTGACACATCAAGCCCCAAGTTTCGCGATCAGCTTCTTTCCAATTTTTGTTTGACAAAAAATCTCGCAGTTTGGTATAATTAATTCCCTGGGCAGAAATTAGGGTATGATCTAGATTTGAAGTAACAGAGAAGGGAAAAATTTCTGCGGAATTGGCTACGGCATTTGTGGGTAAAATCGGAGAATCAGGAGTTGGTAGCGCGTTGATATCGGCAGAATTGTCGCTATTATTAAGAGCAGGAGCGATCGGCTTTGTGGGCGCAAGCAAATGTTGATGGCGAATATCTAAAGCTGCTTTGATATCATCCAAAACTTCCGTAGCAAAACTGTACCGCTGAGTGAGACGAGTTTGCAGCAATTTATCTAAAATTTCACCTAACTCCTCGCTAATACTCGTGGCTTTGGGGAGAAACTCGCGCCACCACCAGCGCTCGTTGTTGCAGTCGTACATATCCAAGGGAGGAACTTGCGTCATTAGGCGAACGCAAGTAACCCCTAAACTGTAAAGGTCGCTAGCAGGAAATACTTTGCCGCGCATTTGTTCGGGAGCTACATAATCTTGACTGCCGATGAGCGTTGCTGAACGGAGTATCGCTGAATCAGTCAGCAGTTTGGCTATGCCGAAATCGATCAATACGAGTTTGTTGTCCGACTGTCTGCGGATAATATTTTCGGGTTTGATGTCGCGGTGAATGACGCGCTTGTCGTGGATAAATTGCAGCACGGCCAATAAGTCTTGCAGCACTTGCCAAATTTGCTCTTCATCGTATACACTCTTGTCTAATTCTTGTTTAAGAGTCGCTCCCTCTATAAACTCTTGAACTAAATAAATATGACCTTCTTGTTCAAAGCAAGCTAATAATGTGGGGATTTGCGGGTGTTTTCCGAGTTCGTCTAAACGGACGGCTTCTTGGCGAAATAATTCAACGGCTTTGTTGAAAATTTCGGGGTCGCGGTCGTAAAAATAAAATTGCTTGACAGCACAGTGGGGTAGAGATGGGATGTCTTCATCAATTGCTAGGAAAGTTTTCCCAAATCCGCCTCTACCTAAAAGTTCAATCGGGCGATATCGCTGTCTCAGCAACAGGTTAAAGCCGCAGTTTAAGCAAAATTTGGCGGTGTTGGAGTTTTGACGATTTTGACATTCTGGGTTGACACAGTAGCTCATATGGATTTTAGATTTTGGATTTTATATTGCGGACAAGACTTTTTTTTAAACGAACCGCGAAGACGCGAAGCGACGCGAAGGAATAGGGAAGAGAGAAGAGAGAGAAAAGGGATGGTTGATAACTCATGCGTTGTGGGATAAGCTGTCCCGCTTCTGGCGCTGTATTTTTCGGGCGGGCGGGACACCCTCCAACCATTTCATCTGAGATGTTGCACCATTCTCCATCAGGCTTTTAGGGGCGGGCTAGAAGATCCCACCCTAAAAGAAATTCATTCTTTGTGGAACAGGCCGGAAAGCCTGTTCTTAAAAATGGTGCCAGAGGTGAGTTTTATCAAACAGGACTGTAAAATGTAGATGCGCCTGGGCTGATAAGGCTATTTTAATGCGCTGGATCGAATCGGGACGCTGCCAGATCAGCCGAACCCACGCCGCATGAGTGCTGGGGGCGAGATAATTGCCGTTGGCGAAGCCCTCGAAGAGGCTCGCACAGGGCGATCGCACAGGCCGAAAATTGTGCTAAACTCCTACTGTGCCTGAAATTTAAGGCACAATCGATCTGTCCGGTTCAGGGACGCTCAAAAATATTTCAAAATATTTTGGCCTTACCCCTAGACTTGTGCTGAGATCTGATGCTATAGTTAAAACTGATACGGCGAGCGTAGCCAAGTGGTTAAGGCAGTGGTTTGTGGTACCACCATTCGTGGGTTCAAGTCCCATCGTTCGCCCTTTTGATTCTCAACTGTTTAATACGATGGCCCATTGCCTGTACGGTAATTTGCGATTGGTCGTAGGGTGTGCATTGCACACCTTAATTTTTTTTGGGATGTTGCGGTTCTGTCGGCACAAGTTCCGATGTGCTAATCTTAAATCCAATCTAAAATCTAAAATCTAAAATCTAAAATCAAAATATGCCATCTTTAGTAACAGAAGATTGGGGATATAAATTTAGTGGCGATCGCACAATTAATAAGTTTATTCGGGATATAGAAGGAGAAGCGGCTTTAGGGAAATATTGCGATTGGGAATGCAGAGAACGTGCGGAAATTCTGATGTCGGAGATTGCTGGCAAATCCCACAATCTTTTCTACGTGCGTCGCCAAAAGGTAAATGAGAGGTTTTCGGAAGAAGAAATCTGGGAATTGCTGCTTGCTACGGATGGAGATGATTTTGAATTACCCCAATTGTTGCAAAAAGCCGATCGCACTTTGCGGTTATTAGCTACTGTACGCTGTGAAGACGGAATTGGTGGTTTAAAACTGCTGGATGCTGGTTTGGTGGCGGTTCCCAGAGGGAGGAAAGATGGGTATGCTTTGCCGGTGCAGTTGCGACTTTTGGCTAACACTCGGTCGCCAATTCCTGTAAAGTCGATCGCCCGCGTCCAACAAATGCCATTTTGGGACAACAGACACATACCAACTACCGAACAACTAAAAGTTTGGCATACTTTTTTAAATGTTGAAAAACGCATCGCGGAAGCGCGTCAATTTTGCGTACCTTTTCGCGGTCATAATTACGGTTCCGGCTTTAAAATCGTCACTTTTGAAATTGATCGTAATTCCGCAACTCTTGACGGCTATGAGGAAAATCCCTTAGAATTGGGCGACTTTCGCGACAGGCTGAAAAAAGCCAGAAATGAAGAAATTATCCTGTTTGATTCGCCGCCCGGAAGCAGAAGCAGCCGCGATGGAGAGACATTGGGTAGCATCGTTGAAATTGACTTTGAACATGGTAAATTACGCATTAAGTTAGATGTAGATTTAGGAACTCGCATGGCGGGCGGCAGATATCAAATGCCCAAACAAGGATTCTTGTATTTTGAGGCGGCGGGCGATATCAGTCAGATTGAACGCAAGAAAAAAGCTTTAAAAATGCTGACAGATGGCCGCGCTCAAAATCCCTATTTGAGCGAATTTTTATTCGACTCTTCTCAGGCGAGACTACCTGAAAAACTGATTAAATTAGACCGGGAAAACTTATTAAATCGCAATGCTAATGACGACCAACTTGCCGCCGTAGAAACGGTGCTTTCGGCGCGGGATTTAATTTTGATTCAAGGCCCGCCGGGAACCGGGAAAACGACTGTGATTGCGGAGATTTGTTATCAAATTGCCCGTCAGGGTGGCAAAACGCTCATTGCTTCGCAAGCAAATTTAGCTGTAGACAATGCTTTGAGTCGGTTAGTTCACAATCCGGCGATTCGGGCTTTGCGAAAGGGAAAAGCTCATAAGGTGCAGGAAGAAGGGCAGCCGTTTTTAGAGGAAAATGCGATCGGCACTTGGCTGCAAAATACGGCGACTGACTGCGAAGAAAAGCTCTCGCAGCGCCTGACTAATGTTAAATCTTTGCGGCAGTTGCTGGCAGAATCCGAGCGATTTACCGCCTACTGTGCCGCAGAGAGAGATTTTTTTAATGAACTAAAACACCTGCACGACAGTAAAGCCAACCTTGAGGAAAAGTGCAACCAGCAAGCAGCAGATTATGAACGGATTTTAAGCGAAAAAAGCGAGATTGAATCTCTAGTTAGTGGGTTGAAAAATCTGCTGGATGCGCCGAATGTCAACTGGGAATCTCCAGAAGTTGCCGAGTTTATGCCCCGACTAAAACCCTATTCAGAAGGTAATGTTTTAGTAGAAAACTTTATGGCAAATGTTCGGATTGCCGCCAGCTATGCTACTCAAATCGGCTTCGATCGCCCTGCTTGCGGCGCGTTTGGGATTGGGGTTTGGCTGCTGGAAACTGTAGCAGCGCAAATATCGGAATTTAAGACGGCATTCGATCGCGCTGATGATGTTTGTCACGCTATGTCGGCGGTTGCAGAGTCGTTGCGGGTGTCGCGGCAGATGTCTGATGCTGTGAATCAACTCGAATTGGGCGATCGGCAAAATCAGACACACCGCCACAATCTCGAACAGAAAATCAAGAATTTGGAACTGCGAAAAGCGGAAATTGCAGCCGTTGTCGTCGCCGTTGCACAGTGGATTGAGACAGCAGATACGGGACTTTATGAAGTCGTGAAAAATTGCTGGGAAACGGGCGCAATGCTGACGGATGATATGGTAGAATTGCCGGCAGGATTGCTGAAAATTGCCCGATCGCTCAAATTGCCGATCGTGCCGCCCAAATGCAAAATCAATTTGCCCGATTTGGATCGGTTGCAAAAGGCGATATCCCACGAAGAAAGCGCAGGTTTTAAGGACATACAAGGGCAACAGTTCCGGTTTAGCGAGTTTTTGCACCTAAATTTGAGTCAAACGCCGATCGTGCTCTATGCGGGCGATCGTACACAGTGGCAACAACTAGCCAAAGACTTCGCCAGCTATTCCCAAGTCAGCCAAAGTCAGCGCAAATTTATCATCGAAAAAGCTCGCACTTTCTTAGGTAGCATTCAACAATTTTATAGTGAATCATTGCATCCAAATCATATCCAGGCCACCTTCGATCGCCTAGTCAAAGAATTGCTGCACAGTATCCTCGCAAATGCCCGTCAGTGCGTGGTTCCCCTGAAAACCGAAACCGAACAGCAGCTTATCAAACAGCAACAATTATTAGATAAAATCGGTCAAACCTTAAACCAGCAGCAAATATCCGCCGCTAAACTTCAGGTAGAAACAGCGCAGCAAGAGGCAAACTTAAAAATTAGCGAAGTTACTAATTTGTTGCAAGCAATTGTCCAACAGCCAAACGTCCCTGCAAAATTGCGGATTTTATCCGAACAATATCTCGCCCAAAAATCGAATATTTGGGAGCAACCGCAGCAGTTTGTCAAGCAAGTTGAGGCTTGGAAAGCAAGCACGATTCAGCTTGAAAAATCCATTGCTGACTTAGATCCTTTTGGGGTTTTGGAAACCATCAAAAACACTCTTGACGAGGATTTATCCCCGCTGCAAATTGCGGCTGCAACTTCGCAGCAGCAACTCGCCGAACTTCAAGCAGAATTGAGCGAAATTACCGCTCAACTGCAACAGCAGCAACCGACAGCAGCATTACTTGTTGAGAGAAAGTGGTGGGAGTCAGCATGGCAAACTATCCCGCCTCAATATCAGCCAGAAGTTCCGAATACAGGATTATTCACCGTAGCTTTTTTAAACAAAATTAAGCGTCTCTTCAAAACTTGGCAACGGAAATTAGAACAAGAAGAGACAGCACTAAATCGCTCTCAAAACTTTGTAACAGATTGGATTCAAAAACTCCGCAATCCATCAGAAAAAGACCGCAATGATTTAAAGCAAATTTATATTGACAATGCCAACGTCATCGGCATTACTTGCGTGCAAGCTGCTAGTTTCGATTTTACTAAAAACTTTCCCAGCTTTGATGCAGTCATCATTGACGAAGTTAGCAAATGCACTCCCCCAGAGTTGTTAATCCCCGCTTTGAAAGGCAGAAAGTTAGTATTAGTGGGCGATCACAGGCAATTGCCGCCGATGTTTAATCAAAGTACGATCGACGATATTGCCGAAGACATCGGCTGTACCGGAGACGAACTTAGCTTTATCAAAGAATCGCTGTTCAAAGTTTTGTTTGAAAATGCCAGCGACAGCATCAAAAAAATGCTGACAACTCAGTATCGAATGCACCCACAAATCATGGGCGCAATTAATCAGTTTTACCAGCAAAAACTCAACTGTGGCATTCAGGAAGCTGACACCAAGCGCGCCCACAACCTCGCAGGTAGAATCATTCAAGAAAATAATCACATTCTCTGGGTGAAAACGCCCATTGGACAAGGATTTGAAGAGGAAAAACAGGGTACTTCGCGGTTGAATGTCAAGGAGATTGATGCGATCGAGCGTTTGTGCGAACAAATGGAGATAGCTTGGCGGTCCAAAGTTGCTGACGGTGAACCGCCAAAAGAAATCGGAATTATCACTTTTTATGCTGCTCAATTAAATGCAATTAAAGACAGAATCGAAGGCGAAAGATTCCCTGCTTTGAGCATCCGCACTGGTACAGTTGACATATTTCAAGGCATGGAAAGGCCTGTAATTATTGTCAGCACAGTGTGCAATAATGTTAGGGGCGATATTGGATTTGCTAAGGAACCGGAACGGGTGAATGTGGCATTTTCCCGCGCTCAAGAATTGCTGGTAGTTGTCGGGTGCCACGATTTATTTACCCAACAAACAGGTACAGTGGGAAAAATGTATCAGGAAGTTTCAAAAACGGTGCGTCACTGCGGAGGTTTTGTAGATGTTTCTAGCGTCCTCAACTAAGCCAATAGACTCGAATTTAAGTTCGCTAGCGGAACAAATTGAGCAACAAAATCCGGGTTTGTCAGTGTTGGCGGCGCGTCAATTCCGCTTTGCAATCCGCCAAACTCCGCTGGAGGTGGCGATTAGCGAACCGCGCCAGTTTAACGTGTTGGAAGAGTTCATTTTGCGGGCGGGCGTTGAGTTTGAACCTGCGCCAACTTTGAAGGAATTGGCGGATTTGCTGGGGTTGGACGAGATTTTTGTGAAGACTACGGCGGCGACTCTGGTTAGTTTGGAAAGCTTGGAGGTGGCTGAAAATGGGCAAATTGCGATCGCCCAGCAAGGCAGAGATTTTTTCGAGAAAGGTGCAGTTAGTCGATCGCAAATTCAATCAATTTACGCCATTTCCGATCCGCTGAATCAAACTCTTACCTTTAAATTCGATGCTTTAGCCGCAGAATCGGTCAACTTACCAGATTTAGCCGATTTAGTCTCGCTCGAACATAAAATTAGCGACCTTGCGAATTTAAGTCTAGCAGAAATCCAGCCGTTAATTCAAGATTCCGGCTTAGGAATTCACGCCCCACAAAACGGTAAAATTGTCTCTGCTTGCGATGTCGTCGGCGACGATTTAGATATTTGGCAAACAGTTTCGATTTTTGTGTTGCTAGATGCGATAGAAAATAAAACCACTATTCAAGCCAGACAGGGAAAACAAATATTAGAAACAGCTTCAAACTTGCTAAACGAACTTGAATCGCAACAAAAACTTTTATTGAACGACTTGTGTAAAGTAACCCCAGACATCGCACAGCAAGCATCAGAGACAATCCCCGTCCAGAAAACTCCTAAAAAGCCATCTAAGAAGAAACCCAAGTAAACGATATGATAAGCACTACACTCCTGATTACGAACTGGTTTGTATTGAAGACTTTAGTCCAGATTAACTGATATCTTGCACCCTTCTCAATTACTTGTTTAGGAACGGGCAAGATGCCCGTTCCACAAAAGTTGATTTTATTGTGAAACGGGCATCTTGCCCGTTATTAACAAGAGTACAACATATAAGTATTAACCAACAAATGAAGTAATTGTACAATGGACAAACTAGCTCAATATCGTCAATACGTTCAGATATTAATCACCCGTTATGCCGAAGAAGATGTTTCTGATCATGAAGTCGAAGTGCAACTAATTTTAGACACAGAGCGAGATCATTATCAGTGGATGAATGTCGGCTGGGAACACTTAACCCGGATTTATCAAACCTTCATTCACATTGACATCAAAGATGGAAAAATCTGGCTCCAACAAAATTTGACCGAGGAAAATCCTGCGGAGGAATTAGTTGCAATGGGAGTACCGAGAGAGGATATTATTTTGGGATTGCAACCGCCATACAAACGGCCATATACTGATTATGGTGTAGCGTAAAATGTCAAGCTAAAAAAAACAAAATACTCAGATAGCCGACTTCGCAAAAGTTGTCGGGTATCTACTTTTTACTACTGAGCCTTAACGCATTTCAGCATTCGCAAAGTAGCGGCCTCCGCGTAATTGGGTTTTGCTGAATCATTCGGAGAAAACCGATCGCCAATTTCGTTAAGAGCGGCAGCAACAGAACAATAAGAAAACATTTGAGTAAAAATAGAAGCAGCCCAATAATTCTGAGTATCTGAAAAAGTTTTAGACGGTTCTTTAGCAACTAAATCCCTGTTCATTCCCCGGGCAGAGAAACCAAATTCCGCCGCTCGACAGAGCATCGCCATCAATTCAGCGCGAGTGACGGACTGCGTAGGTTTAAAAGTTCCATCTTGATAGTAGCTAACTAGGGTTTGCTGAATAATCGATCGCAAACTAAGAACAGGAGCTCACGATATATTCAAGCAGAGTTAAATATAA
>NZ_JAUBRB010000065.1:0-30908 GCF_036701585.1 Microcoleus sp. POL10_C6
CAGACAGTTGCATAGCTGCCTGAGTCTGTGGATTTGTCATCACAGGTAGGTCAACCAATTCCTCAATCTTTCTGCCGGTTAGTTGGGGCGCAAGGGCTTGTAACGCTTTGCCAATCTTGGCTTCATCAGGTTCGGCAGGGAGTTCAATTCCCAATTGTAAGAGTGCCTCTCTTGCTACGGCGATCGTTTCTAACACCTTGCTCTGGGCGGTCTGAGCGGCAATTTTAATTTCGTAAATTTTAACTCGATCTAAAATTGTTTGGGCTTCTTGCAAAACCAGTGCTGCCATCTGTTCCATACCATCAAAGTCAGCATTCAAATAGGCAGCTTCAGCGGCAGCAATATAGAGATTCAGGGTCAATTCATACTGAAGAAGCCAGCAGTTGGCACTCAAGAGTTCAATCCCTGTTTGCAGATAAATATTTGCCGCAGCATAAGCAGTTGAAGCTTTAGCTTTACGTCCCGCAATTAAATTTAATTGAGCTAGTCGATCTCGCTCAGCCTGATACTCAATTAACTCCACCCCCATATTCAACTGATTGACAATATCAAAAATTTTATCTTGTATTTCTGCTTCAGGAGTATTCCTCAATAGCAGTTGCCCAATTTCGAGATGGGTGGACTGTTTCTGGGATTCGGGAATCAGAAAATATGCTGCTTGCTGCACTCGGTCATGTAAAAACTTGTAGGGAACCGATAACTCCGACGCTTGTGCAACTTCAACGGATTCTGAGTCCTGAAAAAACTTGTAAACTTCAGTAATCGGAATAACTAATCCTTCTTGCAACGCTTTCCACACATGGGCCGCTGTCTCACTCTGAGATTTTTTGTGAACAATCGCCAGGGTTGCTAAGTCAAATTGGTTGCCTATACAAGCTGCAAGTTTCAGAACATCCTGGGTATCTATGGGCAATTTTTGCAACTGAATCGCTATAAACTCGACCACATCATCGGTAAAAACTAGCATCCTAACTTGGGAAATATCGCATTGCCAACCCCCGCTTGCTTCCCTTCGCCAAGGGGGGGGTGGGGGGGTAAAATCAAACTTAATTAACCCATCTTTATGAAGAAAATTGAGAAATTGAGTAGCAAAAAAAGGATTCCCTTTGGTTTTGGTAAAAATTAGTTCTGTCAGAGGAATCGCCCTTTCTGGTGGACAGGAAAGAGTATCGGCAATCAGGCAATTTAGGGAAGTTTGGTCTAGGGGTGCTAAAGTAATTTGGTTGACTGTTGCCGAGTTTTTGCGAATCTCATCCAAGGTCAGGATCAGTGGGTGTGCTGGAAAAACTTCATTATCGCGATACGCTCCCATTAACAACAGATAGCGGGTATTCGTCTCGCTCATCAACAATTGCATTAGCTTCAATGAAGCTGAGTCTGCCCACTGCAAATCATCTAAGAAAATTACTAAAGGATGCTCTTTTGTCGCTAAGACTCGGATGAAATTTTGCAATAATAAATTGAAGCGATTTTGAGCGGCAGTTCCCTCTAGTTCTGGCACTTCTGGCTGCTTGCCAATTAGTCGTTCTAATTCGGGAATGACATCGATAATGACTCGAGCATTCTCACCCAACGCCTCTAATATTGTGACCTGCAATTTCTGCACCTCTGCAGCACTTTCGGTAAGTAATTGTCGGATTAAATTCTGGAATGCTTGCACCCATGCCCAGAAGGGTATATCGCGCTTGAATTGGTCGAATTTACCTTTAATGAAGTAACCCCGTTGGCGGACAATGGGTTTGTGAACTTCGTTGACGACGGCAGTTTTACCAATGCCGGAAAAGCCTGCCACCAGCATGATTTCGCAAGTGCCTTCGCTGACGCGATCGAATGCTTCTAGTAGCGCCTTAATTTCAGTTTCTCTACCGTAGAGTTTTTCGGGAATGACGAAGCGATCGCAAATATCCCTATTCGCCAAGGCAAACGGGCTAATCTTCCCATTCTCTTGCCATTGCTGCCAGCAATTTTCTAAGTCGTACCGCAGTCCAAAAGCACTTTGATAGCGCGATTCTGGAGTTTTTACCATCATTTTCATAATGATGTTATTCAACACTGCCGGGATAGCTGGAATCAGATCGATCGGGGGTGTTGGCATCCTAGCAATATGGCAGTGAACTAGCTCCATCGGATCGGTAGACTTAAAGGGTAATTGCCCTGTCAGTAGTTCGTAAAACGTGACTCCCAGCGAGTAAAAATCGGTGCGGTAGTCAATCCCTCGATTCATCCTTCCGGTTTGTTCCGGGGACATATAAGCTAGTGTTCCTTCTAAGACGTTTGGATTTTGGATTTGTTGGTTTTCTCTGGGTAAAAGAGAGGAAATGCTGAAATCAATTAATTTAACTTCTTTAGTTTTAGGGTGAATGATAATATTCTGGGGCTTGATATCTTTGTGAATAATTTGGTTGTGATATAGTCCTTCTAGGGTTTGGACAATCTGAATCGCGATGGGCATAAATTCATCGAGGGGTAGGGGCGAAGTATGGGGGGAGGAAACCTCAGAATTACTTGATAGGCGATCGCCCAAATTCTTCGCTTCAGGATTAGCAGTATACTCAGCAAGGGAAACACCCCCAACATCCTCCATTACCAGAGCAAAAGCATTGCGGTAGTTTAAGAGTGAAATGGGTTTGACTATTCCGGGAAGGTCAAGATTTTTGGTAATGGTGTACTGATTCCGCAACTGCACGAGTTCGCTAAAAGTGGGGTACTCGCTCAATAGCAGTTTGATAATTACTTTTTGGTTTGACTCAGAAAGTCCTCGATAAACCTGTGTTCTAGAGCCATTGTAGATTTGCTCAATGATGCGATAGCCGGGAATTGTTAACAAATTATCAGTCATGCTGAAGAGGTTAAATAAAGATTCTATAGATGCTACCGGAGCCTGAAAATGATAAATTTGGGAATAGATTAAGACAGCTCTATTGCTTGCTCGTTTCTCTAACAGGTGATAGACATTTTTCAGCCTGTACTAGCTGAATTTTTTAAGCGGAAATTCTTGGTTTTTCAAATTTTATATAATTGCGCTCAAATTAGCTAAGTTTTTCACCGTTATTTTAAGATTTTCGACAAGGACTAAAAGACACTCGGTGAAAAGCGGATCGCCCGCAGCGTTCCAAAGCCAATTTATGTTTTGCTGTTCCATATCCCTTGTTATTTGTCAAGTCATATTCAGGATAGTTAACAGCCAAACGTACTATTAATTCATCGCGCCAAACTTTCGCCACAATACTAGCAGCAGCAATCTGAATCGATCGCGCATCACCCTTGATCATCGTCTCTTGCTCGATCGCCAAATTGGGAATCCTTTGATTCCCATCAACCAAACACAAATCCGGCGTCACCTTCAACTTCAAAATCGCCCGCTTCATCGCCAACAAAGAAGCCTGCAAAATATTGAGGCGATCGATCTCCCGCACCGAAGCCACACCAATTTGACAGTCAACAGCCACAGCCCGGATTTTCACAGCTAACCGACTCCGGGCTGCGGCACTCAACTGCTTGCTGTCGCGCACCCCGCAACTTGCTAATTCATCGAGAACTTCGTCGGGCAAAATGCAGGCAGCAGCCACCACCGGCCCGAACAAAGCTCCTCGTCCAACTTCATCCACACCCGCAATTACCAGAGCGCTCGAGGGAGAGGGGGAAAGGGGAAGATGGAAAGATGGGAAGAGAGTAAAAATTTCTACTTCTTCCTTCTTCCTTCTTCTTTCTTCCCTCTTCTCTCTTCCCTCTTCCTTCATAACTATTCATCCAAAAGGGCAGATGAGCGGCGGCGGCGGCGGCGGTTGATAGCAGGTTCCTCCGGTTCGCTCGATTCGATCGGCTCCTGGGATTCGATCGGCTCCTGGGATTGGATCGGCTCCTGGGATTCGATCGGCTCCTGGGATTCGATCGGCTCCTGGGATTGGATCGGCTCCTGGGATTGGATCGGCTCCTGGGATTCGATCGGATCATAGGATTCGTCCATCACATCGCTGGGTTCCTCCATCCCATCAAAATCATCAGTTTCGTCGATCAAACTCTCGCCATAAATTTGGACATCATCATCATCATCATCATCCTCAGAAAAAACAGGCTCAACTACCGACCTTTCTGGATAATAATCCCGTTCATCATCCTCAACATTCTGTGGAGGCGTCGTCGCTTCAAATTCAAATTCGAGCTGCTCGAAAGGCGGCTTGTTCGGTGCCGCTCCGGGGAGAGTCACCGAAACGATCGCATTCTTAGGATTTTTCACACTGCGATCAGTAAGCACCAAAGGAGAAACCCCCATCAGAGCATAAACATCCTGCTCCTCCGCCGTCATTTCCACCGAAATCACCTCTGGAGGCTCCACCATCGGCTTCATCAACTCAGACTTAGCCGGACGCACACGCTCGAAATCCTCGCGCCTGCCAACAGTCGCCATATTCACCAGCCCGAAGCCCTCCGAAGCCGCCCGGATGCCGGGGGGGGCCAGATACTCAGAGCGCGTATCCGCGACGGGCGCGCTCGAAGTATTCGGCAGCCGCAACTTGCTACGTACCGGTTCCTCCTCCGCCGGGAGAGCAAAAGGCTCTTCGCCAATCCGGCGGCGGCGGCGGCGTCTAGTTCCGTTCCCCAAATCCTGATAGCTGGGATGGTTGAGCAAGTCCAAAGGCGATGCGTTGCTGCCGGTCTCAAAATCCAAACTTTCGCTTTGAGGTTCCCAAGCAGCCCTAGCAGGTTCGGGGGGGCGTTCTTCCCGCACCGGGGCAGGAGTTGCAGCCGCCACAGGCGTCAAGCTGCGACGTTCCAATCCTTCTGGCAAATTCAACAAAACGCGGTTCGATGTAGCAACAGTGCGATCGCCCGATTCCCGCACCGCTGCGGCGAAGTCTTCTTCCCCAGGCAAGTGCACCAGATGACCCAACCCGCTGCAAGTAGGGCAACTGTGGCCGAACAACTCGTAAATATTTTGACCTTGGCGCTTACGAGTCAGTTCTACCAGTCCCAATTCCGACAGTTGAGCGATTTGCGGTCGAGCTTTGTCAGCTTTGAGAGCTTTATTGAAATGTTCCAGCACCTGTAACTGATCGCGGCGGGATTCCATGTCAATAAAGTCAACAATAATCACCCCGGCAATATTGCGTAACCGCAGTTGTCTAGCAATTTCCGTGGCTGCTTCGCAATTTGTCCAGAGTACCGTTTCCCGAGCCGTCGCCGATCGAGTAAACGAGCCCGAGTTGACATCAATCACCGTCAGCGCCTCAGTCGGCTCAATAATCACATAACCACCCGAAGGCAAATCAACCCTTGGTCTGAGGGCTTCTCGAATCGCAGCGTTAACCCGGAAAAATTCTAAAATCGAGGCGCGCTCTCGGTGGTGGTCGATCAAAACTCCCGCAGGAAGTTTACCGCCGTTCCAGCTCATCAACTGCTGCTTCACCCGCTTAATTCCATTTTGCGAGTCCACCACAATCCGATTCACGTCACCGCTGAACATATCCCGCAGCACCCGCTGGATAAAATCGTCATCCCGGTTGAGCAGTGCCGGCGCCCGCGAAGTACCGCCTTCGAGTTGAACGGCTTCCCACTGTTTTTGGAGGACTTCTAAATCTTCCATGATGGCTTCTTCAGTCATCCCTTCAGCTTCAGTGCGTACCAGCAGCCCCATCCCGGCCGGTTTCACCAAAATAGCCAGGGCTCTGAGGCGGTTGCGCTCCGCTTCCGACTTGATCCGCCGTGAGAGATTGACTCCCCTGCCGTAGGGCATCAGTACCAAATAGCGGCCGGGCAGGGTAATGTTGCCTGTTAGCCGGGGGCCTTTGCTGCCCGTCGGTTCTTTCATTACCTGTACCACCACTTTCTGCTGGGGGGTCAGGAGTTCTGTAATTGCTCCTGCCGAGCGTTTAAGGCGCAGCGGGCCGAGGTCTGTGACGTGCATAAACCCGTTACGTTCTGGATCGCCAATATTGACGAAGGCCGCATCTATCCCAGGGAGTACATTTTCAACAATTCCCAAGTAAATGTCACTGACTTGGTGGCTGCCTGTGGCTACCACAAGTTCTTGGATTTGATCTTCTGAAAATACGGCAGCAATGCGATGCTGCTCTGCTATAACTATCTGCTTTGTCATTCAATTTCCTCAAAAAACTGGCAGCAAGTTAGAGACACTTACGCACTCATAGTGCCTCTGACTTAGACTGTAATTAGTAGTAGCTTGAAGAGTTATTAGCTGTGAGTTGGTGCAGGGTGGAAGGAAAGTTAACTGTTGACCGTTCACTGTTAACTGTTGATTGTTCACTGTTAACTGTTACAGATAAAGTAGTTAAACCCGCCCGTACAGAGTTATGAGTTATGCTCAGCAGATAAATCTGAGAGATAGAAATAAGAAGGCTTTTATCGAGTTAGCAATATTGAGATTTGAGTTGACAATTGCGAAATCAATACTCAAACTTCAACACTTACAACTCTTCCTTTGAACGAGCGCGAATAAATTCATTGACACCGTACCAATTTCTTAACACACAACTTAACACTACGAACTGATAACTCCGCTTGCGTGGTGGTTGAGGGCTGGTTTTGAGCGAAAGTAGGTAGGAGTGAAAGCGCCTAGACTTTTGTTGAATTCTTGTGCGATCGCACTCAACATACCCCAGCTTGGCATTCGACTGCAACCTCCGCCCCTGCCAACCCTAAAACCTCGTCAGTCGATTTTAGATTTTAAATTTTAGATTTTAGATTTACTCCACAGATGAATCTGGGACATTGAACTAGAGTCTAAAATCTAAAATTTTTGGTTCTCCACGAATTAAGTCGGGGGCTTATCTCCGTTTTTTGACGGGTCAGTCGATTTTAGATTTTAAATTTTAGATTGGAGATTTTAGATTTACTCCACAGATGAATCTGGGAGATTGAACTAGAGTCTAAAATCTAAAATTTTTGGTTCTTCACGACTTAAGTCGGGGGCTTATCTGCGTTTTTTGACGGGTCAGTCGATTTTAGATTTTAGGTTTTAGATTTTAGATTTACTCCACAGATAAATCTGGGAGCTGGAACTTTAATCTAAAATCTAAAATTTTTGGTTCTCCACGACTTAAGTCGGGGGCTTATCTCCGTTTTTTGACCCGCCAAAAACATCTATTGTTGAATACCCGCTCTGCGGTTTGAACCGTGAGATTTTTGAATAAGCCGACCACCGACAACCAGTCGATCGCTCGAAATTAATCGCTAAATTTGGTTCAGACCCCGCTCCAGCGGGTTTGGCGCTAGATTTAGCCCGTGAATGTACAACAAAAAGGCTTGAAGTCTTGAACAGAAGCAATTTGCACCCAGCCCGCGTTGCTGGTTGACGAGGGCGGCGAGCGACTAAAGCGCTCGAGCCGCCGCGGCTTCCATAACAAGCGATTATAGCGTGAAACGACACATCCCGATCGAGAGCCGAAGGTGAAATATTCCACCACGGCTTCCCTATTTTAACCATAACCCAGGATTAGCTGACTACGCTCAACCTGTAGAAGCTGAATTTCCTGCTGGCTGACTTGTTCGAGCATGAACACAATATGTTCTGGCTTTAGCAAGTTGCCATCGCTGCGACAACTGCCGGTAAAGCGCAAGACGGCTCTACCTTCGGATGTAGCACCCCTAGCAGAGGTGCTGCTGTCTGGTTTGTGCTCTACAAGTTCTAGTTTGTGCAGCCGATCGCGCAAATTGACATCCTTCGTCTTTCCCGACTTAGTAGTATGCACGCGCCAAAAAGCCTCGGTTTCGGCGATCGTCTTGACCCAAGCTTCCCAGTTGGCATCAGGAGCCACGGAGACAGGAGCAGAATTTTCATGGTCTAATTCGCCATTTTCTGTCAGCGAACCCCCTAAAGCCACAGTAATCACGTACTCCGCTGCTTCTAACAACTGGTTAGCAGAAGGAGCCTTAAGATCGATCGACTCAACCTTGTAAATCGGAATATTTTCCGGCAGCTTAGCGGCCAACTTTTCCCGAAAACTCTCAATATCGATCAGCTCAGTGAGCTCAAAGTCGGCAATTTCCCCAGTGCTGGTAACACCCAGAGGCAGAGCATTTGCCAGAGAAATCCGAGGGTTCGGGTGAAACCCGCCGGTAAACGAAATCGGCAAATCGGCTCTGCGGACTACTCGATCGAACAATCGGATCAAATCCAAATGACCAACCAAAGCCATATCGCCCACCTTGCCGAACCAAACCCGCAAACGCTGTTTCCGCTCCGTATCCGGGACAAACTCCCCAGCAAACTCTGGAATTGGCAGCGCATCCACAACCACATTGTGTCCAAAATCGGTGCCACACACCCCGCAGCGCGAACACCCTTCAAAGGAACAGTCGGGAACCGTCGCTGCTTCTAAAGCCTTTTGCAAGTCAATTTTCAGCCAGTTTTTGTCGATTCCCGTATCTAAGTGATCCCAAGGCAGAGCCTGATCGAGAGAGAGGGGGACAGAGGGGGAGGGCGAGAGGGGGATATCCGGAGAATTGGGAAAATCTTCCTTGATTTCTCTGCCTTCTTCCTTCTTGCTTCTTCCGACTTTTATCGGACTGACATCCGTTACATCCGTTACTGAATCCGTTGCCGAACTTCCTTCTTCCTTCTCAAACAGATTCCACTCGCCGCTTTCGACTTGACGGTATTTCCAAGTAAGGCCCGACTCATCTATTGCCTGAGTCCAAGCTTTGTAAGCCTGATCCAAGCTTTCCCACCACGCATCCATACCCGCGCCAAGTTCCCAAGCGCGGCGGACTACAGCAGCCAAACGTCGATCGCCCCGTCCGACAAAATCCTCCATTGCCGAAATCCGCACATCAGTGTAATTCACCTTGACGCCCCGCATCCCCCGAAACTCTTCCTTCAGGAGTTTTTGCTTACGGGAAAACTCAGCAGTAGAAACCGAGTGCCACTGAAAAGGAGTGTGAGGCTTAGGCGTAAAATTAGAAATGGTCAAGTTAAAATTCAGTCCCCGCCTGCCATCGATCCTGCATTCCCTGTGCAGCCAGCGGACTGTTTCGGCGATGCCGAGAACATCAAAATCTGTTTCTCCGGGCAAACCGATCATAAAATACAGCTTGATTTTATCCCAGCCGCGATCGACCGCAGTTTTGACACCCCGAAGCAATTCTTCGTTGGTCAAACCTTTGTTAACGATGTCCCGCATCCGCTGAGTACCAGCTTCCGGGGCAAAAGTCAAACCGCCTTGTCGCGTACCGCCGAGAATGTCGGCAATATTATCGTCAAATCTGTCAACCCGCTGACTGGGTAGAGACAGAGAAATATTTTTATCTTTCAGGCGATTTTTGATTTCCATCCCGACTGCTGGGAGTGCCAGATAGTCGGAACAACTCAGGGAAAGCAGGGAAAACTCGCTGTGTCCGGTGGCTTGCATCCCCTGTTCGATCGCCTCTACGACTTGCTGCGGTTCGACATCGCGCGCGGGGCGAGTCAGCATTCCCGGCTGACAGAAGCGACACCCGCGGGTGCATCCCCGGCGGATTTCTACTGTCAGTCTGTCGTGTACTGTCTGGACGTAGGGAACCAGGCCGATCGAATAAGCTGGTATGGGAGTTGCCACGCGGCGCAGAATTCGTTCTGGAACTTGCGGGCGGTTGGGATGAACAGAACCGTCGGCCGCCATATCGTAGAATTGCGGGACGTAAACGCCTGGAATTTGCGCTAAATCCAGCAACAATGCTTCTCGGCTCAAATTATTTGTTTTGCCTTCTGCCAAAATCAAGCCAATTTCTGGCAGCAACTCTTCTCCATCACCCAAAGCGATGAAGTCAAAAAAGTCTGCGTAGGGTTCGGGGTTGGAAGTTGCCGTTTGCCCGCCAGCAAAAATCAGCGGTATTTGACCGTTTTGGGGATTTGTTGCTCTTTCTTGCCAAGTTAGGGGAATGCCGGCTAAATCCAGCATTTCCAGAATGTTTGTTGCTCCGAGTTCGTAGCTGAGGCTGAAGCCCAGAATATCAAATTCTGTGAGCGATCGCCTGGATTCTACCGCAAACAGCGGAGTTTTGGTCGATCGCAGTTTTGCTGCCAAATCTGGGGCGGGCAAATAAGCTCGATCGCACAACTGTCTCGGCCCTGCGTTCAAAATGTTGTAAAGGATGATGTGCCCCAGATTGGAAGCACCAACTTCATAAACTTCTGGGTAAGTGAGAACCCAGCGCACCAATGCCTCGTCCCAAGGCTTGTGCGTAGATCCCAATTCGTTTCCCAGATAACGAGCAGGCTGATTAATGTCTGCTGTAAGTAATTCTTCGACTTTTACTGCCACGGCTCGACTCGCTAAATATTTGCGACTCTTAAGCAGCCTACCTTAAAATCTGCCAACACGCCAACGACAGTAGTCTGTCTTTTCGGGCATTTAACGGAATTTACTGGGTTTTGTTGCTTGTTTTCGCCGAGGAGGCACCTCTACCAGTGCTGGTTTACACAGGAGTTTTCGGCTTCAAAGCTATCGACATTTTCAAATATCTCAAAAACTCGATCGAGTTGGCTGAGTTCCAGAATCATCTTAATCCCGGGGGATACCGAGCAAAGACTAAACCTGCGCCCCATTTTTTTCGCCTGCTTCAGGCCCGAAACCAATGTCATCAAACCGGCACTGTCAATAAATTTTACTGCGCCCAAATCTACGAGTACCGCTACAACCCCGGGGGCTGCAATTGCTGTCATGAGTTGCCGTCCGAGTTCTCCGCAGGTGGCTGCATTCAGGTGGTCTAGGGGTCGAATCACCGTAATTGGTTTATGGGCAAGAAGTGTCTGCATATGTCAAACCTATGGTTGCTACGTACTTTCAACTACTGTGCTGGACAGATGTAAGCCTAAACCTACTTGATTACTCTGAGCCTAACTTGCTCTGAGCGAAATCGACCAGTTGTTTTCAGTAATTTTACTGAATCTTTATTTATTGACTCTTTTTTATAAAATTTTGTGCAAGATTTGCGAAGGAAACGTAAGCTACTATACTATTTTTTATTTATGCCGGCAGGTTTAGTCTTGAGAATTCTAAAAAATGCGATCGACTGTCCCCTGGCTGTTAGATAAAAGTGAATAATGTAATTGAAATCACTTGTTAGTTCTGATTTAGATCACGCGCGCGATCGACTGTTCAGATAATAATTAACTTGTACGGAGTTCTCCGAGCTACTATGCAAGCAACCTATGCTATTCGTCATCTTGTAGAAAAAGCCCTCTACATTAAGCAGTTAACGCCTGACATTGAAAACGAAATCAACTACGAGCTCACCCGTTTGGGCTACATCTCGGATATTGATTATGAGGCTTTAGAGTTATTAATGGATGAAATGGATGCCGGTCGGGTGCAACTGGTATCTAGTCGATAGTTGAAACCAGGGCCCAGAAAAATCCAAGAGCGACACAAAATCCTTGTAGGGCGGGAAATAGAGGAGTGCGAGCAGCATTGACCCCGACATGGCATTTTTCAATTGAAGCACGTATTTAGTGAACTTCATATTTGAGGAGATACAGTTAAGGACGATCGTCCCTGCAACTCATACAATTTTAGATTTTAGATTTTAGATTTTAGATTTTAGATTTTAGAAGTCGGACTACGGATGATGATCAGGGTTTGGAACTTGTCTACAGTTGCATTCCTTTTAGAAACTGCTATCAGTATCAAAAATTACCAACTTTGAGGCTAATTAAATTTATAACTGTTGGGGCTTGACAAGTTAGCTAGAGTTCTGATTTCTACTAAGAAAAACGTTGTTATGCCGAATTTTCCGAGCGCTCGAATGCAAGAAAAATGATGTGTAGTTACGACATCCGTCATCGCGGAGTCAATCTAAAATCTAAAATCTAAAATCTTTGAGCGCGTGGCCAAACTTGCCACCACCGCCACCAACTCAGCAGGCTCGATCGGCTTGGGCACGTAAATTTGAAAACCTTGCTGCAGTGCCCGTATTCGTTCCTCTACCCTACCAACCGCCGTGAACGCCAACGCCGGAATTTCCCTGTCCACCATCCGCGATCGCACTTGCCGCAGCAGAGCCTCTCCGTCAAGGGCCTGTATCCCGATATCGATCGCCAACACATCCGGATTCAGCCTTTCAATCGCCTCCAACGCACGTTTTCCAGAGCTAGCAGTCTCCACCTGGGCCCCGCAATCTTCGAGCACGGTACAGGCAAAATCCAGGGAATCCGCGTCGATATCGACCACCAACACCCGAACTCCCGAAAGATTGCTGTTGACAAAAGACTCCTTTACAGGGGCTCGCGCCTTGCTTGGAGGAATCGCCAACTCCCCGAGTCCCGCAACAGAAAATCCGCCGTCGCCAGGAAGCTGTTGAATTGGCAATCTCACTAAAAACCTCGACCCTTTTCCCTTCCCTGCCGAGTCGGCTTGCACCGTCCCCCCGTGCATTTCCACAAAATGCCGCACTAGAGCCAAACCCAAACCCAATCCGTTGTACGATCGCCTTATAGAGCTGTCAGCTTGGCTGAACCGCTCGAAAACGTGGGGCAAAAACTCTTCTGAAATCCCTTGTCCCGTGTCGCTGACCTCAATTTCCACACTAGCGGGGGACAAATTCTTACAGCAAGCGGATTCCTCACGGGCAAAAGTCCTCTCCATCTTTCGCACTTCCACCTTCACCTGTCCGCCATCGGGAGTAAACTTAATCGCATTCGACAGCAAATTCCAGGCTACCTGCTGCAAGCGACCGGAATCGGCAAAAATCCGTCCTGCAGTTGGGTCGAAATCCGTCACAATTTCAATATTTTTGGCGGCAATCGCGGGCGCGAGAGTATCGATCGCAGCCTCAACAGTCGAAATCACATCCACCCAACGCAAATTCAGCGACAGTTTCCCGGTAATAATCTGCGACACGTCCAGTAAATCCTCGATCAGAGTTGCCAGCGCTCGTGTATTGCGGTCGATCGTTTCCAGAGCCCGAACAGTCGTTTTTTCGTCAAACTTGCGGTTTCGCAGCAGTTGCGCCCATCCCAGCATCGCATTCAGCGGCGTCCGCAATTCGTGGGACAAAGTTCCTAGAAACTCGTCTTTAATTCGGTTCGCCCGCGCCAATTCCTCGGCTCGATCGTGCAGTTCTCTTTCCAACTGCTTGCCAACAGTCAAATCGAGAATAAAAGCCACAGATTCTTGCCGCTTTTGCGCCAGCAAAACATATCCGATTAACACCGGAATCCGGCTGCCGTCTCTCCTCCAGAATTCCTTTTCGTAGGGAGTGCAAGCCCCTGTTGCTTGTGCCTCTGTCATCCCCTTCTTGTCGAGAGACTGGTACTCCGGCGGCGTGATATCAATCGAGTTTAATTCCCCGCCCTGCAACTGTTCCCGCGTGTAACCAACTATCCGCAAAAATTCATCGTTGGCCTCGATAATACGGCCGTTAACATCCCCGAAGATAATTCCTATCAAGTTAGCTTCGGCTAACATTCTCAGCTTTTCTTCGCTAGCTTGGAGTGCAGCTTCTGTTTGCTTGCGCTCGGTAACGTCTTGGATATAACCCGACAAACCAGAATCGGAAGGATAAAAACGCATCTTCAACCACTTATTCCATAACGGTACGAATTCTTCATACTCGATTGTTACCTTTTCTGCTAATGCTTGGGTCGCCATTTTGTAAAACGGTAAATCTAAAGCGCAGGGAAATATATCCCAAATTTTTTTCCCAATCAGTTCTACTTTTGGTTGACCTAACAGCTCAATAGCTTGGTGGTTGACATAGGTATAGTTCCAATTTAAATCAACAGCGATAAAAGCATCGGTAATGCTTTCGAGAATGTTAGTAATTTTATCGTTTGCCAATTGCAGCGCTTTAGCTGTTTCTTCTGCTTGCAACCTCGCTTCTTGTTCGCGGGACAAAGCTGCCGCCCGTTCTTGTTCTGCCTGTTTTCGATCGCTAATATCGATGTAAGAACCGATGTAACCGGCAAAAGTGCGATCGGGTCTGTACCGGGGTACGCCTGTACCCAAAACCCAGCGGTATTCCCCGTCATAGCGTCTCAGGCGGCATTCGAGTCGGTACTCGCTGCCAGCGTCGAAAGCTTTTTGGTAAATATCCAGACATTCTGGTAAGTCATCTGGGTGCAAGTTTTCCATCCAACCCGTGCCCATTTCTTGCGCCAAAGTTCTACCCGTAAACTCCAGCCAAACTTTGTTAAAGTAATCGCCAAGTTGGTCAGTATCGGACATCCAAATCATCACCGGCGCGGTATCTGCCATAATCCGAAATCGAGCTTCGCTTTCCTGCTGCTGTGCTTCGGCTTGCTTGCGCTCGTTCCGTTCTTGAACTTCCCGCAGGGCCCGCTCAATCGACGGCACTAGGCGTATCAAACGGCGTTTGAGAACATAATCTGTAGCGCCGCGTTTCAAAGTTTCGATCGCCACTTCCTCGCCCAAAGTAGCCGAAACAAAAATAAACGGCACTCCCGGACAAGTAGTGTGGGCGATTTCCAGCGCAGCTATCCCGTTAAAACAAGGCAGCATATAATCTGCCAAAATAATGTCAAAACGTTGTTTTTCCAGCGCCGTGGCAAAGTCTTCTCGATTTTCCACACACACCAGAGAAAATTGGAGCCCGCCATCCATTAGATATGCCTCAATCAGTTCGGCATCTAGGGGACTGTCTTCTACTAAGAGGATATTGAGCGTTTTCACAAAAATTCCTTTTACTTAAATATTAATTATCTGATACAAAATTTGATCTGGCTGCGGCTTTAAGTGAAGCCCACAAAAGTCTTGCGTGTTTAATGGCATAAAAAAATGTAAAAATCAATTGGTTTCATGAGTTGAGCATTCATATCTCAATCCTAGCTTCTAATCAAGTCTATTGCTGCTTGCAGCGAGGTAAATCCCCGCTCTGACTTGAGCGGCTAGTACGCTTGTTTTTCCTTAACTTTCGTCGGCTTCCAAGAAATCGGCATCGCTGGAGTCTTGCTTCTATGTAGCAGTTTAGCTATACCCTGTTAAACAAATAGTTTCGCGCTTCTGGCTAGAAACAACTAGCTATGTAGTAATTTATCTCGCTTGCTACTAACTACTGCTACCTCGTTTGGCAGATTATTTTTTTTGTAGTGATGCCAGAGTTAATTCTATATTGCTTTGTCGCTCCTCTCAAGCTCGAATTCGCTTGAATTCTGCCATTATTTCCTGAATATCGATCGATCGTGTCAAAAAAAGTCAAAGTTGCTGGTATGTCTGCTTTACTTTTTGCCGGATTTACGTACCATGCAAGTGTTGCATGGTAGGCAACTGTTGCCTTATTGATCGCAGTCGCCCTCAAAAAACACCGTTATTTCAGTAGCAAATGGGTACACTGAATCTATCTAAAGATAGATTTTTGCAGACACACTGCACTCAACCTGCAGAGATTCGCCAGAATTCGGTAAAACTCATAGGTTGCACCATTTTCAAGAACAGGCTTTCCGGCCTATTCCACAAAGAGTGAATTTGATTGTGGGATGGGCAGGAGAGCCCGTCCATAAAAAGCTTATGGAAAATGGTGCAAGATATAAGTAAAACGAAGTGCCACCCCGCCGAAAATCTGAGAAAGCTCGATCGACCAATTAATTTCCTATGCAAATCACAGAAAATTTGATCTGGACTCGCTACACTGCGACTCCCAGGCTGTCTCTGACCGATCGGCTTATTGATTGAACCGAGCCAAAGTGTCTTAAAATATACAATACGGTGAGCTGGTGCACAGCCCGCATATATTAAAACTAAGCGCCAAATTGCAATAATTCTTTAAAATAAAGGTAAAGCACCGGCGATCCCTAACTCTTCCCCCTCAGAAAGGGTAGGGTTTAGCAGAATTGAAGACGATTGTCTATGGTGACATCCAGTAAAGCCCGTGCAGTTGCTTTAGTCTCAGGTTTATTCAGGTTATTGGCAACCAGTTACGAGGAGATTTGACCCGCCGTGCTCCAACGCATCAAACAAGACTTAAAAAACGACCTGATCGCAGGACTATTGGTAGTGATACCCTTAGCTACCACCATCTGGCTGACAATTACCGTCGCCAGTTGGGTGATCAATTTTCTCACCAAAATTCCCAAGCAGATCAACCCTTTTGACGGACTCCACCCGATTTTGGTGAATCTGCTAAATCTTTTAGTAGGGCTGGCTGTACCCCTGCTGAGCATTTTAGTCATCGGTTTAATGGCCCGCAACATTTTCGGCAAATGGCTGCTAGACTTTGGCGAACGGGTGTTGCAGGCAATTCCCCTAGCGGGTTCGGTTTACAAAACCCTCAAACAACTGCTGGGAACCCTCCTCAACTCAAACGACAAATTTCGCCGCGTGGTGTTAGTGGAATATCCCCGGCGGGGAATCTGGACTTTAGCATTTGTGACCGGTACGATCGAGAGTAACGACATCCCGCCTCACCTTTCCGGTGAAACCCCGATCGGCATTTTCATCCCCACCACTCCCAACCCCACTACCGGATGGTACGCTATAGTGCCGGAGGCAGATTTAGTCAACTTGTCAATGTCGATCGAAGATGCCTTTAAAGTCATCATCTCTGGCGGCATCGTCAACCCCAACAACTCAATTGCTGTAACCCCCGAAAAAATCAAGGGCAAAACACTCGAACCCTTGGTATCCGAATCAAGATACCAGGCTGTTCCAGTCGAAGAAGAGTGAACCAAGACATCTTTAGTGACCCGTAAGACCGTGTAAACTTTCCCCATAGCAGATAATATTTCGACAAAACCAGCCCAAACCGAGAAGGCCTATACTCAGAAACCCGGTTTCGAGCATAAATCTTAGGTTTGACAGCCAAGTATCTGTAAACTACCCGCCGCTGGCGAGTCAGACGGCTGGTCTTGTACCGCTTTTAGTCGAGTTTTCTGCTAAAGTTCAAGTCCGCGCGCGATCGAAAAACTTCCTAAATTCTCAATTCCTATCTAAAAATTATGAAAAAAGCCCGCGAAACAGCACGCGAACTAGCACTCCTCGGTATCAGCCAACTGCCAGCGAATCCAGAACTCTTAGAAGCCAAGAAACTGCAAGACGTTCTCCTCGCCGCCATCCGTACCCTGACAGCAGAAGTTCAAGAATCCCTAGAAGCAGCAGCATCCGAAGTGCAGCGGAGTAGCGACAAACTGCTTGCCAGCGAAATCCGCGCCTCCGATATACAAAGTGCTAGAACAATGGTACGGGAAGCAGTCGAACTCACTCAAACCGCAATCAACCGTCTCGGTTCAGCAATGGAGTTTCCAGAACTAATCCAGCTAGCCAACCAGCAAGATGTCCGCACCTATGCTTTGCAAATTCTGACGAAAGTCAGCGCCAACCGTGTTCAAATTGATGAATTGCTCTCGGAATCCCTTGTAGATTGGCAAATAGAACGGTTGCCCCGGATAGATCGAGATATCATGAGAATCGCGATCGCCGAAATGCTATATCTGGGCTTACCGGAGCAAGTCAGCGTCAACGAAGCCGTCCAACTGGCAAAACGCTACAGCGGCGACGAAGGACATCGCTTCATCAACGGAGTCCTCCGCCGAGTAGTCGATAAAATCAACGCAGAAGTTGTTAGTCCGTAGTCCTTAGTCAGTAGTCCTTAGTCAGCAGTCATTGGTCATTAGTGATTGGCAATCCGCAATCGGCTCTACACTAGGGACTGAGGACTAATGACTAATAACTATTCTCTATTCCCCATCAACTATGGTATTTAATTGGTTTCGTCGCCAGTACAGCGAAAGCAAATCTTCTGAAACAGAGGCAACCCCCGAACAGCCGCAAGATGAGTCGGCAAAATCCGCACCGGTTGAGCCTCAAACAGATACAACAGAGCAAGCTTCTCCTGCTGTAGCCGAAGATTATCTCAATTGGGCAAAAGCTGCTTACAAAAATATTCAAAAACAGCAAAAACCCGAAACAGAAGTTTCCGAGACAGCAGCGCCCGATGTTCCAGCAGCCGAAGGAGAAATCGCGACAGTTGCAGAAGTTCCAGAACCTGCGACTATTGAAGCAACCGAGCCGATCGAACTTGAACCAGCACCCACAGCACCAACTGTTGCAGAAGTTCCAGAAGTGGCAGCACCAGCAACAGTTGAAGCAACCGAGGTTTCGGAACTCGATGCAGCCAACCCAGCAGAAATTCCAGAAACTCTGCAACCAACAGCCGGGGCGATCGACATTGCACCTATTGCTCAACAATTAGAAGTTACAGCAGAAAATATAGAAATTGCCGAACCTGCAACGGAGGTTGTAGAAACCGAATCACTCGCATCCGACGGCGCAGCAGGCGAAGCCCTGCCGTTTTGGGCCAGAGCTCAGGCCGATCGCATGGAGCGCATCGAACGCCTCAAAGAAACCGCCCTTGAAGAACCAGAGGTAATTGCAGCCGCCGCCGAGAGAGCGGCAATTATCGAAGAAATTCCCGGTTTCGCCTTTGACGAAGGCTTCCTGTGGTCTTCAGAAATCTTAGCCAGTCAAGGCCGCCGCCCAGACCAAGTATCCGTCGAAGAAATCACTTGGCTCCAAAAACTGCGGAAAGGCTTAGAAAGAACTCGCCGCAGCTTAATTAATCGACTAAAGGCGATCGTCGGTCAAGGGCCGCTCAATCAAGACGCGGTAGCCGAAATTGAGACTTTGCTACTGCAAGCTGATGTCGGAGTCGCAGCCACCGACATCATTATCACGCGCCTCCAAGAAAGACTCACACAAGAAGTGCTGCCGCCAGAACAGGCTCTAGCCTACCTGAAAACCATCCTGCGCGACATTCTGGATGCTCCCTGTGCCGAAACCGCCGCCGGTAATCCCGCCTACAGCCTGACATTTGCCCCCGAAAAAGACACATTCAACATCTGGTTGATAGTAGGAGTCAACGGTGCGGGCAAAACTACGACGATCGGCAAACTTGCCCATATTGCTCAAAAATCCGGCTACAAAACCCTGATTGCTGCCGCCGACACTTTCCGCGCCGCCGCCGTCGAACAGGTGAAAGTTTGGGGTTCCCGCAGTGGCGTTGAAATTATCGCCAACCCAGGAAAAAATACCGATCCGGCTGCTGTCGTGTTTGATGCGATCGCCGCCGCCAGCGCCCGCGGCACAGAACTGCTGATCGTAGACACCGCAGGCCGCCTGCAAAACAAAAAAAATCTGATGGACGAATTAAGTAAAATCCGTCGCATTGTAGACAAGAAAGCCCCAGGCGCTACCGTAGAATCTCTACTGGTCTTGGATGCCACACTGGGTCAAAATGGTTTGCGACAGGCAGAAGTGTTCGCAGAATCGGCCAAATTAAGTGGAGTAGTATTGACAAAACTCGACGGTTCTGCTAAAGGTGGTGTTGCCCTAGCAGTAGTGCAGCAGCTTGGTCTGCCCATCCGCTTTATTGGAGTCGGGGAAAGCATCGAAGACTTGCGCCCGTTTTCTAGTTACGAATTTGTGGAAGCCCTACTCGATTTTAGATTTTAGATTTTAGATTGATGAGGTATCTGCCAGCCGCTTCCTTTTTTGGAGGCGGACACAGATCTTCAAAATCTCAAATTATTAACCTTAAACTAGCATCGCAGGACTTGCGCCGATCGCCACGAGCGATCAAGTGAAAAATAAATATCTAGAAACAATACCTTCGTTCTGTTATTACTTGGTTGGGCTCAAACCGCGAGCCAAAGCAAGCGTGTCAAATTAAGCTCAAATTTAGTATCAGTCGGCTGTCTGATTGCACATTCTTCCCGATCCCCCTGCCGCCCCCCTGATAGTCGGGTGGGACAGGAAATGCTCACAGTCCCCCTTCTTCTTAAGGGGAGCCGCTGCGGTCTTGGGGCCACCCAAGTAGAGCAAGCAGCGTGGATTTAGGGGGTATCTAGACTCAGCTATAAACGAGATTTCTTAAGAATTTTAGACTTAAGTTGATACCAATGTCCCAGTACCGAACCTACTTGCTCAAACCAAACTACTTGTTCTAAAAAAAACGGGTTTCTGTTCAAGTGGCCCGTAAGTCCTTAATCATTCCTCCTCCGTCTAAGATCGAAAATCACAAATTTAAAATGACTGCTGTGCCTTTGCCTCGCCCCTCACCTCAACCTGCTGACCGCCCACCGGGTCGCAATTCCACCGACGCGACGCCAGTATTTGCCCTCAAAGAACTGGTGGCGCGTTTGCACCGATATCAGCACAACGTTCAAGATATGTTGGGCTCGCTGGGATTTGCCCTGCGAAGTTTTAACAATCTCAACCAATTTTTGGAGTTGGTGCCTTTGGTGGCGACTCGCGTTACGGACGCCGACGGGGGAGCTTTAGTGCTGTTCAAACCCAACGGTCAAGTCAGGTTCCAGCAGTTGCATTGTCAGGAAGGACGGCAGTGCCAAGATATGCGAAAAGCGCTGGAAATAGCCACCAGGCAAGCTACAGCAGGTGTGGGCGCTACTGCTGGATCTTTTTCGGAAACCTCTGGGCAAACTTCTAGTCTAGACCTGCAAGTCGGTCGTTATTTGGGCCCGGATGTTCATTTGTTTGGGGCGCCAATTTTAGTCAACAATTTGGAACGCGGACGGCTTTATGTTTTTAGCAGTGATCCGCAATATCTCTGGACTCCCAGCAGACAGAAATTAGTTCGGTTGGTGGCGGATCAAACCGCTGTGGCTATTTGCAAAGACGAACTTACTGTTAAGTTGGCGGAAAAAGACCGCTTAGACAGAGAGTTAGAAATCGGGGCGGAAATTCAATTGCGGCTGCAACCCCGTAGTTGTCCGAAAATTCCCGGCCTTGACGTGGCCGCCCGCTGCCAAACTGCTAGCAGAGTCGGCGGAGATTATTATGATTTTATTCCCGCTGACTATGACCCGATCGGCAAGGAGAATGAGGGGGAAAACCCCCCATCCCTGATTAAAAATCTCAAGTCCAAAATCGACAAGGGCCGCTGGAGCATTGTGATCGGCGACGTGATGGGCAAGGGAGTGCCGGCTGGCCTGTTGATGACGATGACACGGGGTATGCTGCGGGCGGAGGTTTTGAACCGCCACTCGCCGTCGAGAATTTTGCAACATTTAAACCGGGTTATGCACGCGGATTTGGAAAATTCCCACCGTTTTGTGACTCTGTTTTATTCGGAGTATGACCCGAAAACTCGCGTTTTGTCTTACAGCAATGCTGCTCACCACCCGCCTTTGCTGTGGCAAGCTGCCACTAATTCGATTCTTCAGCTTGATACTTTGGAGGGAATGTTAATTGGGCTGGATGCTGATTCGCTTTACCAAGAAGCCCACATTCAATTGCAGCCAGGAGATACTATTATTTATTACACAGACGGATTTACCGATGCTTCTAATCAAAGGGGCGATCGGTTTGATGAGGATAACTTGACCTCGGCTTTTCAGTGGGCCTGTCAAAATTATCAGCAGTCTGAAGAAATTTTGGATTATTTGTTCGATCGCGTGCACCAGTTTATCGGCATCGGCAATCGTAACGAAGATGACATGACACTGGTTGTACTCAGGGTAACACCTTTAGCAGGAGAAAATCACCATGATAGTTAATTTAATGCCGGAAATTACTGCTGGATTAATCAACTCGATTAATTGGCACGATGCTGCTCACATGGTAGTTTTGAAATCTCATTTGAGTTCGACGGTGCTTTTGGGCCAAAGTTACGAAATTTTTACGAATTTCCAGAAAGCTTGGAACAATTTTGTTTCGACAGGTCAAATAGGAGCTTTTTTTATAGGTATTTTTGTTGGGTGGTTCTTGAAAGGGATTTTTCGTTAGAGTTATTGTCGCAGAAGGTATCGGGAACGGATTTAAAAGGTTTTTAGCCAAAACTTAACTTTTTTATGATGCAGCAAAAGTTTCACAATTTTGTAGTCCAGACTTCAGTTTTTTCTGGTCAAAAGATGTATAAAAACTTTGTAGTCAGAACTTGAGTTTTTTATTGCCGAATTGGGAATGGAGGACTAAAGTCCTGACTACAAACCGGAAGAAGGACTAAAGTCTTTGCTAAAAACCGGTTTTTATAGACTTCTGCAAGAGAGATATAATCTAGTTTTAGCTTGAGCAATGACAACACAACAAAAAACTTGGAGTCAAAGATTTGAATCGGCGTTGCACCCGGCGATCGCCCGATTCAATGCTAGTATTGGCTTCGATATTGAATTGATTGAGTATGACTTGACGGGTTCTGTCGCTCACGCTAAAATGCTGGCAAAAACGGGGATTATTTCCGCAGCAGAAGGGGAACAGTTAGTCAATGGTTTGGAACAGATACGCCGCGAATATCGCCAAGGACTTTTTGTTCCGGGAGTTGATGCAGAAGACGTTCACTTCGCTGTAGAGAAGCGGCTGACGGATATTGTGGGAGATGCTGGGAAAAAGTTGCACACGGCCCGATCGCGCAACGATCAAGCCGGCACTGATACTCGCTTGTATTTGCGCGATCGCATCGCAGAAATTCGCGAGCAATTACGGGAATTTCAAGGGGTTTTGCTCGATATTGCCGATCGTAACGTGGAAACTTTAATTCCCGGTTACACTCATTTGCAGCGCGCTCAGCCGATCAGTTTGGCTCATTACTTGTTAGCTTATTTTGAAATGACCGATCGCGATTGGGAACGCCTCGGCGATATCTGTAAGCGGGTGAATGTTTCGCCTTTGGGTTGTGGCGCGTTGGCGGGGACGACTTTCCCAATTGACCGACATTATACGGCAGAACTATTGCATTTTGACAAGGTTTATGCTAACAGCTTAGATGGAGTGAGTGATCGAGATTTTGCGATCGAATTTCTCGCTGCCGCCAGCTTGATTCTGGTACACCTGAGCCGCTTGTCAGAAGAAATGATTTTGTGGTCTTCTCACGAATTTGGATTTATTACGCTCAAAGATAGCTGCGCTACTGGTTCTAGCATCATGCCCCAGAAAAAAAATCCCGACGTGCCGGAGTTGGTGCGAGGCAAAGCGGGGCGGGTGTTCGGTAACTTGCAAGCCTTGTTGGTAGTAGTGAAGGGACTTCCTTTGGCCTACAACAAAGATTTGCAAGAAGATAAAGAGGCTTTGTTTGATACCGTCAAAACGGTACAAGGTTGCTTGGAAGCAATGACCATTTTGCTGCGGGAAGGCATCGCCTTTAATGGCGATCGCCTCGCCGCTGCCGTTACAGAAGACTTTTCTAATGCTACAGACGTAGCCGACTACTTGGCCGCCAAAGGCGTTCCCTTCCGGGAAGCTTACAACCTTGTCGGCAAAGTCGTCAAAACTTGCCTTTTGGGGGGCAAACTCCTCAAAGATTTGACACTTGAGGAGTGGAAAGACTTGCACCCAGCTTTTGAGACAGACATTTACAGCGCGATCGCACCTCAGCAAGTGGTGGCGGCTCGCAATAGTTACGGGGGTACCGGGTTTGAACAAGTGAGAAAATCACTTATCGCTGCGCGCGATCGGATCGCCTAAACATCGTTGAATTATTCGACAAATTCCGGCTGGCTATCTCTCCTTAGAACGATCGTGTTTTCCACTCTGGTTCTAAGTTCGGCAGATAGCCTGACTCAATTAATCTTCAGCAGCAGCCATGTCTTTGTCTCTGCCGCCACCGCTCATGGCGCCCATGCCACCGCCGTTACCGCCGTCAAATCGTCTTCTCTTGTTGGAGAACATATCTTGATTTCTCCGCTTGCGAAACTTGCGAGCGTATGCTTGATTTCGTTGTGCCTTCTCTTTCTTGAGATTGCGGCGCTTAGCCATTCTGACCTCACTAATAAACATTGACAGTCCCCGGGCTTTCACGCCCAGGGATTCTTAAGTTTGACACTCTGTGCACTCTTGGTGACTGAGATTCTTGGTTCAGCGAAGTCACTTACTGGCGACAGGATTTCTCCAGCCAAAATATAGGTGTCTTCTCCCCAAGCGTTAATTCCGGTATGCCCTACCGTACTCGATCAGTTCTCTTTATGTAGTTAGGTTTTCTTCAAATTTAGCTTTCCTAAACCGCAACACCGTTAGGTGTGACTACGCACTCAACTAATCCAGTTAAGTTTTTACGTTGGCTAGTTATACTCAATTTTAGACCGATGACGATCATAGCACACCCGGTACAAGACCCAGAAAAAAGAACACGGGGATTCCAGTCGCTGGGAATCTGGGTTTGATCGGGACGCAATGTTGTCAATCTTCCAGAAGATTTCTATAAACTCTTGACAAATACGACAAATGACTATAATTCCCGGTGACGTAGCTCCTGTCTTCAGCCTGCCCGACGCGCAAGGCAATGTCGTCAGCCTTGCAGATTTTCGAGGGCGGCGAGTTGTACTTTATTTTTACCCTAGGGACAATACCCCTGGCTGTACCAAAGAAGCTTGCGGCTTTCGCGACATTTACTCAGACTACCAGTCGCGCAATATAGCAGTCCTCGGCGTCAGCACAGACGGGGCGGGGCCCCACGCCAAGTTTGCAGCTAAATATCAACTGCCTTTTCCCTTGCTGTGCGACTCAAACGCCGAAGTTGCTACCGCCTACGGCTGTTACGGACTCAAAAAATTTATGGGAAAAGAATTTATGGGAATTACTCGATCGACCTTCGCGATCGACCCTGATGGTAGGATTGAAAAGGTTTATCGGAAAGTCAAACCAGAAACTCACGCAGCCGAGATATTAGCAGACTTGCCAGACCTCTCGCCTGAATGAAAAATTAAAAATTAAGACTTTTGAGCTGCCAGCTAAGAAACCTGAAATTACTTTCCCCTAAACAAACTTTTGAGTTTATGCGTCGATTGTGGCAAATTGTACAAACTGTGCTGGGACTGATTTTTCGACATCCCGTCACTGGTACTGCGGTGATTCCCGTATTGCCTGACGGGCGAATTGTGTTAATTCGCCGCCGCGACAACGGTCGCTGGGCACTGCCGGGAGGTATGGTGGATTGGGGAGAGGATATTCCCACAACTGTGCGCCGGGAATTAGCGGAGGAAACAGGACTCAATTTAGTCAAAATCCGTCGCTTGGTGGGTGTTTACTCGGCTGCCGATAGAGACCCTCGCCTGCACTCGATTTGTATCGTAGTGGCAGCAGAGGTAGAGGGAAAGATGCAAGTTCAGGATACGCTTGAAGTCAGCGAGGTTGAGGCTTTTTTGCCCGCATCCCTGCCGGAGGGGGCACTCAGCCACGATAACGACCAACACTTACAGGACTATTTTCAAGGCCTGACAACTTTGGCGTAAATCGGCGGGGCATCGAAATTTCAGAAAAGTCGGAAATTACCTCGCGGTCAAAAATTGTCTGTTATGAATGTGGAATTAATTTTCACCAAAGAACTGGGCGGAGCGTAGCGGAGGGCTGAAGCCCCTTCCTTATAGGACGGCTTTGATTCTCTTCATTTTCAGTTAATTGTATTGATAATACATGGTACAATAAAGCAATCAAGCAATAGTAAACAATGAAAGCAAGGTACAAGTACAGAATCTATCCGACCGACCAACAGAAACAGAGCTTGGCTCAGTTATTCGGTTGCGTTCGCGTTGTCTGGAATGATGCTCTTGCACTTTGCAAACAATCCGAAAAAAAGCCGAAATCGACAGAACTTCAGAAAATAGTAATAACTGGGGCAAAACAGACTGAGGAAAGGACTTGGCTGGAAGAGGTGTCATGCGTTCCCTTGCAACAGTCTGTAACCGATTTAGAAACGGCTTTTAAGAATTTCTTTGATTCCTACAAAGGGAAAAGAAAAGGGCAAAAAGTACGGTATCCTAGGTTTAAAAAAAAGACAAGCCGTCAATCGGCAAGATTTACTCTTCGTGGATTTTCCCTGAAGAAAAACGGTGGCGTTTACTTAGCAAAAATTGGAATTGTCAAGCCAATATGGTCTAGGGAGTTGCCGTCAGCACCTAGCTCGGTCACGGTAATCAAGGATTGCGCTAATCGCTATTTCTTAAGCTTTGTTGTAGAGGTCGAACCATTTCAATCCGAGGCTTTGCATCCAAGTATTGGTATCGACTTAGGGATTAAAACCTTTGCGGTAATGAGTAATGGCGCAAAAGCCGAAAGTCCAAGTTATAAAAAACTGGACCGGAAAGTTCGCAAACTGCAACGCAAGTTAGCTCGCCAACCTCATGACTCCAAAAGAAGGAATATAACTAGAATCAAGATCGCCAAGCTTCATAACCGTATTTCTGATGTTCGTAAAGATTTTATACACAAATTATCCACCAAAATAGTCAACGAAAACCAAGTGATTGTTTTGGAAGATTTAAATGTGTCGGGCATGGTTAAGAACCGCAAAGTGGCTAGAGTAATCAGCTTGCAAGGTTGGAGAGAATTCAGGACTTTGTGCGAAGCTAAGTCTGAAAAGTTTGGCAGAGAGTTCAAGGTGATTAGTCGATGGGAACCCACCAGCCAGGTCTGTTCGGACTGTGGTTTCAAGTGGGGTAAAATCGATTTATCTATTCGCTCAGTGCTCTGTTTGAATTGTGGTACCGAGCAGGATAGAGATGAAAATGCGGCTAGAAATATAGCTCAAGTCGGGATGGGGAATCGCCACGACTCTAAATGGAGTGCTGAGGGATTGTCAGACTATTTCGGTAGCAGAACCCGATGAAGCGTCAAGAATCACCGCGCCCTGACTGCCGGTGAGTATTTCAATGTTTTCCTACTTTTATTCACAAACTCTGAACATTAAATTAATCATCTTTTTATTACTAAATATTTAACCGGATGTACTCACCGCTACGCAATTCTCGGGTCAAACTCTCTGTAGGGCAAATCTTCTGGCACGAAGTCGGTCAAGGCCCGAATTTAGTATTTTTGCACGGTTCTTGGCACGACAGCAGTCAGTGGCTGAGGACGATCGAACATTTGACTCCCTACTACCACTGCTTCGCACCGGATTTGCTGGGGTTTGGCGACTCGGAACGCCCGAATCTTCATTATTCGATCGACTTGGAAGTAGAATGTCTCGCCCAATACCTCGATACTTTGAAGTTGCGACAGGTTTATTTAATCGCTCACTCTGTGGGCGGCTGGGTGGCCACCAGCTACGCTATCAAATATCCCGATCGAGTTCAGGGTTTGGTGTTGTTGGCCCCAGAAGGCGTCAAGGTTGGCAACCGGCGGGGGCGGTGGCAGACGGCTAGCTGGCTGATCGGTCAACCCCCGCTGGCTTTGTGGTTGCTACGATCGATCTATCCAATTGCTAAGTTGCTGGGTAGCCAAAAAAAGATTGACGGATTGCTAAAGTTCAGACAGCAGTTGATGGAGTCCCCAGTTGCCGTGCAGTTGCTGTTCGGGCGGCGGCGGGCTGAAATTACAGCGGAGTTAGTTGATGAGAATTTGCCTTTGCTGAAAGCGCCTGTTTTGCTGTTGCACGGTTCTGAAGATACTCCCGCAGCTTCGTCTCTGTGTCAATCCTATGCTGCTCTGGCTCCTAATGTCGAACTGCAATCGGTTAGTCCGGGGGAAAGCAATTTGCCGCAGGAAGTCCCGGATGTTGTTGCTAAGTATATTCGGGAATTTGCTAAGTGAATTGGGCATTGGGCATTGGGCATTGGGCATTGGGCATTGAGCATTGGTAACAGTTAACAGTCAACAGTTAACAGCCTAATTCCCCAAAAAATGGCTTCGGGTGCGTCAATTAGTACGGAAGCCGTATCGGGAAAAGCTGAGGCGAGATATTGCAATAGCAAAGTTCGATCGCCCCCCGTGACCGCAATTTTGCTATCAGGAAACAAACACCGCCAATCTTCAATAAAATCCCTAACTCCTGCCACCGTCGCATACACAACTCCGCTTTGAATTGCCCCAGCAGTGTCTTTCGCCCAGCGGTATGGCAGATTTTGTGGTAAACTGATCAAAGGTAATGCAGCAGTTTTTTTACCTAGGGACGATAACTGCAAACCCAAACCTGGTAAGATTGCGCCCCCAACTAAATACCTATTGACATCAGCCCCAGTAAATGTTAAAGCTGTACCAGCATCTATAAGTAAAACTGGCCAACCCAATTGGTTGCCAGCGCCCAGTACAGCCAAAGCTCTGTCAATTCCCAGGGTAGGATAGAGTCCCCCGATCGGCAACTGGTCTAAAGTAATAATTCGGACATCAGGATAACTCTGCCAAATTGCTGTTTGCTGGGTAACTACTGAAGCCAATATTAGAGGCAGCCGCACTAAAGAAAGTGTGCGAGGATTAGAAAAAGCGGTAGTAGCAGGAAGACAAAGGAGAGTTTGAGAAGATATTTCCTCGATCGACCTCATTACTATTTGCACCAAATATTCTGCTTTTTCCTCCTCCGAGAGTCGGGAAACAGCATCAGTATTTAGATGCTGTGTATCCCATGTTTTCTCCAGGGTTTTGCCCACAAATAATCCCCAGTGCAGCCGGGAATTGCCGATCGCCAAAGCTATTTTAATCTGGGCTTTACCTGTCAATCCAGAATTAATGTTGTCGGTGCTTGCTGGCGAACGGAAATTGTCGGGAATTGAATTTTCCATATTGATCGATCCGGCGCAAACATTGAACTAAAGATAGATTTTAGATTAATTTTATTCGCTTAAACGGGCGGTTAACTCTATTTGACATCTGACCAAGTTCCATGCCACGCGCCAATTAGTATTGTCGGCTGCAGAGGGCATACTTGCTAAATATAAATATTTGTAAAGCAAATAATTGCTTTGCTCAGGCGGCATCCTTTATAATGTCTTAAGATATTCCAAAAGTCCTGGTAGCTGCGATGGGGCTGTTGGCGGGGTAAACATAGGTTTAAAAAACCAGACTCAATCAAAATACTGTACAACTCCTGAGTAAATATGTCTTTAAAAATACAAGAACACGAAAACCCCTGGCAAAGAGTAACTTCGCGGTTGCCTGAATCGGAAAACTGGAGGCAGGAAGAAAGTCTTTCGCTGCCGGAAGTAGACCAACAAAAAGCCCTAATCGTGCAGATGCAGCAGCAAGTTCAGTTATCAAACTTGCTGAACCAAATTAATAACGAAATTCGCAGTACACTTGACATAGAAGAAATTTTGACATCGGCCTGCAGATTGCTGGGACAAGCATTACAGTGCAGTCGCGTGAGCATTTTAGTCAAAGAATCAAATACAGAAAAAACTTTAGTTACGCGCGGAGAGTACAACGCGGGGGACTATCCGATCCAACTGGGAATGAAAGTACCGATGACTGACAACCCGCATTTGGCTGCAGTCGTGTCTCAACAAGATTCCCTAGCAGTGACGAAGTTTCTCGATTTTCCGGGATTGAACCCACAAACCCGAAAAATTGCCGAAGCTTTGGAGATTAAGTCAATGCTGGCAGTAGCTACTCGCTATCAAGGTGAAGTGAATGGCATAATTGGCTTGCATCAGTGCGATCGCGAACGGGAATGGACTGATTGGGAAAGGCAGCTTTTAGAAGGGGTAGGATCGCAATTGGCGATCGCGATCAATCAAGCCAAACTCTATAGCAAAACCAGGCGCCAAGCCGAACGAGAATCGCTGCTAAGGCTGATCGGCAACCAAATTCGCAGTACCCTGGATCTGGAAACTATCCTGGAAACAGCGGTGAGGGAAGTCCGCCAAATGTTGCAGTGCGATCGAGTAATTATCTATCAGTTTCAAGACAACTGGCAAGGAAAAGTTGTTGTTGAAAACATGACGGTTCCTTGGCCTTCAATTTTAGGAGATATGGGGGCTGATAAGTGTTTCCGGGGAGATTACGCCGATCTTTACCAGCAAGGGCGAGTCAAAGCAATTAATGATATTTTTAATGCTGGTTTAGAGCCTTGTCATGTCGATTTCTTAAATAGTTTGCAGGTTAAAGCTAATCTGATCGTGCCAATTGTTACATCCAGAACTGAAGAAAATACCCCCGACACAGCCGGAAGCTATAATCCTAAATTTCCCGGTAGGCTGTGGGGTTTGCTGATTGCTCACGAGTGCCGGGATACCCGCAATTGGCAGCGGCAAGAAATGGAGTTGCTCTCCCAGATAGCCAACCAAATGGCGATCGCCATTCAGCAAGCAGAACTTTACAGCCAAGTCCAAGATGCTGCGGTAAAATCTCAAGCTCAAACCCAGCAGTTGCAGGCTGCATTAGAAGAATTGCGATCGGCACAGCAGCAATTGATTCAAAGCGAAAAAATGTCAGGTTTGGGTCAAATGGTAGCGGGAATTGCTCACGAAATTAACAACGCCAACAATTTCATCCACGCTAACTTGTTTCATGCTCAAGAATATTTTAAAGCCTTGAACGAAGCTCTAGAACAGGCCGGAAATGCCTGCCCAGAAGCAACGGAAGCAATTATCAGAATCAATGAAGAACTAGAACTCGATTACATTCGAGAAGACTTTGGTAAACTGCTCAATTCAATGCGAGAAGGCAGCGGGAGGATTCGCTCGATCGTGATGACGCTGCGAAATTTTTCTCGTTTAGACCACGCTGAATTAAAACCAGTAGATTTGAATGAAGGTTTAGAAAGCAGTTTCTTGATGCTGCAAAATAAGCTAAAAACCCATATCAAAATAGACAAGCAATACGGCAGTTTGCCGCCCGTCCAATGTCATGCCAGTCAAATTAACCAAGTATTTTATAACTTGATTGACAATGCTTTAGATGCGCTCCAGTCAACGAGCAAACCGGGGCAATTAACCATCCGCAGTTGGCAAAGCGAGCCGGACTGGGTAACAATCTCTGTCCGCGACACGGGAACTGGCATTCCTGTTGAAATTCAAGACAAGATTTTTGACCCATTTTTTACTACTAAACCTGTGGGTAAAGGTACGGGTTTAGGACTTTCAGTGTGCTATCAGGTAATTGTTCAAGCTCACGGCGGCAAGCTGAGTTGCATCAGTCAGGTTGGCGAAGGAACTGAGTTTATTGTAGAGTTGCCCCTGACAAATCAGAGGAGGATAAGTGCATAATTCCTGCTTTAGTCAGATTATATCAGGTTCGGGTAATTACTTATAATGTGAATTCGGCCGCTCGAACTTGAATTCGGGCGCTCGAACTTGAATT
>NZ_JAUBRB010000125.1:0-3343 GCF_036701585.1 Microcoleus sp. POL10_C6
TAAGCCGGATGTGCTGAAAGGTACAAGTCCGGTTTTGAGGGGAGGGGGTTACAGCGATGTAATCCCTTTACCCGACTTCTCTGCGAAACCCAAGAAGATGCCAATAACGCCAAGGACGAAATAATCCACTGGCTATTAGAGAGAGGTCTGAACCTCTCCGAAGAAAAGACCAGAATCGTTCATATGACAGAAGGATTCGACTTCTTGGGGTGGAACTTCAGACATTACAAAGTGTCTGACAGAAAATCAGGGTACAAACTACTAATCAAGCCAAGTGCCAAATCCATCAAAAACATCCGCGATAAACTCAGACAAATCTGGCTCTCTAACCGGGGCAAGGAAATTGGGGCAGTCATTACAGAGCTGACTCCCGTTGTCAGAGGATGGGCAAATTATCACCGAAAGATGGTAGCCTGCGAGGTCTTTCACGAACTCGACAAGTGGATGTTCGACCGTGTTAAGAAATACGCCAAACAGAGACACCCAAACAAAAGTGACAAATGGAGAAACCAACGCTATTTCGGACGATTCAATCTCGATAGGGAAGATAATTGGGTATTTGGCGACCACCAAACTGGGGCGCACGTCCCAAAATTCTCTTGGTTCCATATCGAACGTCACACCCTGATACCTGGTGATTATTCCCCAGATAATCCTGACCCAGACGTACAAGAATGGTTCAGGAAAAACAGGGCAAAACAAGCCAAGGGCTATAATAAGTCGTGGCAAAAAATAGCCCAGAGACAAAACCATGTGTGTCCGAGGTGTGGTGACTCGCTATTCAATGGCGAGAACATACATAAACACCACTCGACCCCCAAAGCAATCGGAGGAAAGGACACATACGCCAATTATCAACTTGTTCATCTAATGTGTCACCAGCAAATCCATCATGAGAAGACACAGTGATTTGCTTGAGCCGTGTGCAGGGAAACTTGCAAGCACGGTTCTTAGGGGGGAAGGGGACAGCAATGTCCCTGCCCTACCCGACTATTGGAGTTCAAGAATGGGAAAAAACCCTGAATTGTCAAGTCGATTGGCACTGCTCTTAAAAAAGCAGAAGGGTAAATGTTCTCATTGCGAATTTATTTTCAGAAATGAAGATGTAATGGAAGTTGACCACATCGTCCCCAGAGCCATTGGAGGTAAGGATGAATACAAAAATCTTCAACTATTGCATCGGCATTGCCACGATGTTAAAACTAAAACCGACTTGGAATTAATCAGGAAACATAACCTGGAAATCGTCTCTTCAGGAAAGAAACATCCAAGCAAGTCGGAAGAAAGAGAAGCCCTCAAATGACAAGAGGACACCCGAGTAGCCGTGTGCTGCGAAAGTAGCAAGCACGGTTCCGAATGGGAGGGAGAGGATGCTAACATCTTCTCTCGACCCTACCTGTCAGAATCCTCTCTCTTAGATTTAGTTGCCGATAAAAAGTTTTTTGTGCAGCCATTGCCGGAATTAATAAATCTTCCAGGTGATTCGCGCTCACTTCATTTTCTACTTGGGGACGATTTTTTTTCTTTGCATGATCTCGGTTGATTCGTTTTTTGCTACTCATAACTGGTTCGATTATGGCTCAACTGCTTGCCCGGTAAAGGTTTCATCCTATTTTACTTTTTTTTGTCTACCCCCTTGACAATTTGCACTTTTTCTTAACTTGTCACAAATGGTATGTGGCTAATGCTGCGCTAAGTTTTTGGATTTCTTGCCATAGCTCTACTATCAAGGCTTCTTTTGCCTCGTTCGATAGCTGTTTTAGGTCGGGGAGTTTTTCCATTCCTTTATCTAATGTCTATCTCGTCTTCTTGTCAAGGGGGTTGAGCAATGACAAATTATGTTTCGGCGAACTTGAATCACCCATCAATTGCGCTCGTGATTTTTCTTAACTTATTCAGCAAGCCCTAACTACCAAAAATTCGATTAATCATTTGATTCGCCTGGCACTCGTAACTCCCACCAAACAAATTAAAATGATTTAAAATGTGATACAGATTATAAATAGTTTTGCGTTCTTCATACCCTGAATCCAAAGGCCAAACCTGATTGTATCCCCGGTAAAACTGTGGCGAAAACCCGCCAAATAACTCCGTCATCGCGATATCAACTTCTCTGTCTCCCAAATATGCCGCCGGGTCAAAAATGACAGGTTCCCCCGCAGATGTCACCCCCGCATTTCCCCCCCACAAATCCCCGTGAACTAGCGAGGGTTGAGGTTCATAACCAGCTAACAATTCAGGAATCATCTCTAATAAACGTTCCCCTTTCGGAAAATGACCGCCTCGACGCCTAGCCACTTTTAACTGATAACCAATCCGATTTTCAGCCCAAAATTCTGCCCAATTTGCCGTCCAATTATTAATTTGTATAGTTGAGCCGATCGTATTATTAATATCCCACCCAAAACCCCCCCTGAACAAGCCCGAATCAGGCTCTTCTCCCCCCCTTAGTAAGGGGGAGTTGGGGGATGTGTATTTGTGCATTTCCGCGAGTTTTCGCCCCATTTCTTCCCAAGTTCGATCGCCCCCGCGACTTCCCAAATCCAGCCATTCCAGCACAATATAAGCTGAATTCCCCTCTGTTCCCCAGCAAATCGGCTCAGGTACTCGAATCGTCTGGGTTTCCCCCATTTGCTGCAAACCCAGCGCTTCAGCTTCAAACATCGCGACTTGGGAAGCTTGATTGATTTTCACGAAGTAAGTGCGGGTACTGCTGCTGATATAATAGCCTTGATTGATGCAGCCACCGCTGACGGAACGGCGATTGTCGATCGAAAATGTTTCTCCGGTTGTTTCACAGATGTGCGCAGCAATTTTGTCCCACATAGCATGAAATCGTGTTGAGGGTTGAGGGCGATCAGAATTAGTTTAATATCATGTCCGGTCGATCAACCATGATATAATCAGGAGGAACACTACCCCCATCCAATAAAGAATGCCAAAACGAATTACGATCGCACCTCATCTGAGTCCAGAATAGCTACAAGCTCGTTTCCGTCAAGCTAAAACAACCACCCAGGCTCATCATTACCAGATTATTTGGCTGTTAGCCATTGGAAAAACCACCGCAGAAGTAATGGCAGTGACAGGTTATAGTCGTGGTTGGATTTAGGAATTAGTCTGGGGCTACAATCATTTAGGACCTGAATCCCTCGGAGATCAACGTTGCAAAAATAGCGATTGTGACCCTCTGCTGAATGATGTGGAACAAGCTCAATTGTGGCAAGTCTTACAGCAGCCACCCCCCGATGGCGGGCTGTGGAATGGGGAGCGTGTCACTTTTGCGATGAGTATAAATACTCAGAAATACTAGGGCAGAGGTTTTGAGCTATTGTTGGGCAAA
>NZ_JAUBRB010000066.1:0-30906 GCF_036701585.1 Microcoleus sp. POL10_C6
AACTTGGGTATGGAAGTAATGCACGAGCGCAATGCTCACAACTTCCCGCTTGACTTGGCTGCAAGTGAAGTCACTCCTGTAGCTTTGGTTGCTCCTTCTATCAATGGCTAAGTTTTAGTCCTCGATTACAAAAAGCGCTCCTAGTAATAGGGGCGCTTTTTGTTTGGGGAAAATTTTTAGAGACTTTATTCTGATACCTCGTCGGGTAAAATAACCGTTATAACTGACATCTTGCACTATTATTAATAAGTGTTTCACGGGCGGGCAGGATGCCGACCTCACAAGAAGAGATATACTGTTTGTGGAACAGGCAAGATGCCTATTATTGAGAATTGTGCAAGATGTCAGTTAGAAATTTTGTAGTCAATAATTCAGTCCCACAGAGTTTTATTATGAGGAATGAATTCCTCACTATAAATCAATTTTATTCGGGTTGTTCTAGCGGAAATAATATGATTAATAACTAATAACTAATAATTAATAATTAATAATTAATAACTAATAACTAATAACTAATAACTAATGACTATTGAGTTTGAGTATTCCGATGCAGCCGGAAACAAGATTAGCGGTAAGGATTCAATGCACAAATGGCTTTCGGTGGTGGGGATTGGCGAAGACGGACTTTCGGGATTGAGTGCGATCGCCTCTACTCTCCTCTCTCGATCTCAAGTCGTTGTCGGTGGTGCCCGTCACCTCGCAATGCTACCAACCGACGACACCCGCGAACAATTGCTTTGGGCTTCGCCGCTACAAACAACAGTCGATCAAATCATCCGCCGCCGGGGACAGTCTGTCTGCGTGCTAGCCAGCGGCGATCCGATGTGTCACGGCATCGGCGTCACGCTGTCGCGCCACATTCCCATTTCGGAAATGACTGTGATTCCGTCGGTATCGGCTTTTAGTCTTGCTTGCGCCCGTTTGGGTTGGCCGCTGGCCCAAGTTGAGACTTTCAGTTTGACAAATCGCCCGCTCGCATCGCTCGCCCTTGCTTTGTCTCCCGGCGCGCGCTTGCTGGTGTTGAGCGCTGACAGACACACGCCGGGAAAGGTGGCACAATTGTTGACGCAGCGGGGGTTTGGCAGCAGTTTGATGACCGTGTTCGAGCGGATGGGAGGGAACTCGGAACGGCGGATCGAGGGGGTAGCAGCAGCCTGGAATGAATCGGATTTGGCGGATTTGAACACGATCGCGATCGCAGTTGCAGCCGATCGACAAACTCTTATCCTCCCCCGAACTGCGGGTTTGCCGGATGCTGCTTATCGCCACGACGGACAACTTACCAAGCGGGAGGTTAGAGCCGTTACTCTGTCAACGTTAGCACCGATTCCGGGTGAGTTGCTGTGGGATGTGGGCGCGGGCTGCGGCTCGATCGCGATCGAATGGATGCGGAGTCATCCTCGGTGCAGGGCGATCGCGATCGAACGCGATCCGACTCGATTGCAATACATCGCTGAAAATGCCTCGACTTTCGGCGTTCCCGAACTCGAAATCGTTGCGGGAGAAGCGCCGGAAGCCCTGACAAATTTGCCTCAACCGAATGCTATTTTCATCGGCGGCGGTGTCACCGCAGAATCTGTGCTGGAAACTTGCTGGAATGCTTTAGGTGAAGCCGGCCGATTAGTTGTTAATGCGGTGACAGTTGAGAGCGAGTTTAAAGTTTTGCAATGGCACGATCGTTATGGTGGGGAACTCATTAGAATTGGGATTCAGCGAGTAGGGGCGATCGGCTCTTTTCAGGGTTGGAAGCCGCTTGCACCCGTAACTCAGTGGGCGGCAGTTAAAAGCTAAAGTAAAATATTCCGAGAGAGCCATCTAAAATAGAGTAATGTGCGCCAGATGCCTCAACCCTTAATAATAATCGCTTTCTCACTCCGCCTGACGCAGCCTACGAGTTGATTTGAGTATGATACTTGGCTTGAGTCCGATTAAAGTAAAATATTCAGAGGGAGCCCTCTCAAATGTCAAATCTCAAATCTAAGAGCTCAAATCTCAAAGCTCATGAGAGGTTAAAAAATGAGTTTTTATTACCGACTGCCACCAGCGCTAATCGCGGCAACAATTGCGAGCGTGCAACCTGCTGAATTTGCTGTCGCGCAGTTGTCAGCACAACAAGTGGAAGAAAGTGAGAGAAATGAGTGCAATCCGTCAGGAGAAATCGATTTCAATGAAGCTATTCGCCTCAATCCTAACGATGCTGAAGCGTACAATGATCGGGGTGCTGTCCGCTATGAGCAGGGAGATAGAGAGGGTGCGATCGCCGATTACAACGAAGCTATTCGCCTCGATCCTAACCATGCTAATGCTTATCACAATCGGGCTCTGCTCCGCGATGAACTGGGAGATAAACAAGGTGCACTAGCCGATTACAACGAAGCTATCCGCCTCGATCCTAACGATGCTGATGCTTACTACAATCGGGGTATTGCCCGCTATGACCAGGGAGATATACAGGGAGCGATCACCGATTACAACGAAGCTATTCGCCTCAATCCTAAGTATACTTATGCTTACTTCAATCGGGCTCTGCTCCGCGATGAACTGGGAGATAAACAAGGTGCACTAGCCGATTACAACGAAGCTATTCGCCTCGCTCCTAACGCTGCGGATGCTTACTACAATCGCGCTTTTGTTCGGTCACAGCAGGGAGATATAGAGGGTGCACTAGCAGATTTCAACGAAGCTATTCGCCTCAATCCTAACGAGGCTAAGGCTTACAACTATCGCGGTTTTGTGCGAGCGCAACAGGGAGATATACAGGGTGCAATCACCGACTACAACGAAGCTATTCGCCTCGCTCCTAACGATCCTGAAGCTTACAGCAATCGCGGTTTTGTTCGCTCACAACAGGGAGATAAACATGGTGCAATCACCGACTACAACGAAGCTATTCGCCTCAATCCTAGCTATGGTAAAGCTTACGGAAATCGGGGTTATTTCCGCTATGACGAGGGAGATATACAGGGTGCCATAGCCGATTTTAACGAGTTTATTCGCCTCGATCCTAATGATGCTACGGCTTACAACTATCGCGGTTTTATTCGCTTACAACAGGGAGATATACAAGGTGCAATTGCCGACTACAACGAAGCTATTCGCCTCGCTCCTAAGTATGCTGATGCTTACTACAATCGGGGTGATTTCCGCTATAACCAGGGAGATATAGAGGGTGCGATCGCCGACTACAACGAAGCTCTTAGCCTCAATCCTAAGTATACTTATGCTTACTTCAATCGGGCTCTGCTCCGCGATGAACTGGGAGATAAACAAGGTGCACTAGCCGATTTCAACGAAGCTATCCGCCTCGATCCTAACGATGCTGATGCTTACTACAATCGGGCTCTTGTCCGGAACCAACAGCGAGATATACAGGGAGCAATAAATGATTTTCAGAAAGCCTCTGAGTTGTATCAGCAACAGGGAAATACCGATTCATACAGAGATGCACAAAATGCAATTAGAGAACTTCAGAAAGAGCTTGAAGTCTAACTATTTATTATAGGTACGCACCGATATATTACCAATTAGCGGGCGTACCTCATTTAACTGAGAATTTATATAAAAATAGGTTGGGTGTCCTAAAAGTTCAACCCAACCTATTAATTAAATGAGACTTAAGAGTTTAGCCTTGATTCACCACAGTCGGTTTTAAACTTTCCTGTGACTTCGATCGATCTAAACCATTTTGAACTTCCACAGATTCCTTAATCGGTTTCCGGGCTTCAATTAAACTCAAAGCTTTGTTGACACCTTCAGGTAAAATCACTACCAAACTGCCTACCGCGGCCTCATCTAAAGCCTTGTTAACGGCCGTTGTTTCGTCGAGAATCAACTCGTATTCAACGTTAGATTTGTTTGCGGTTCCTGCAGAAATCGCCTCGGCAATTCCCTGGCAAATTAACTTGGCCACAACACCGGGTTCTCGCCCGCGCCTGTCAATATCTTCCTTGACAATAATACGATCGAACATCTCGGCCGAAAGTTTACCCAGCGTGACAAAATCTTCATCTCGTCGGTCTCCGGGGGCACCTACTACCCCGATTCGCAGTCCCGGCCAATTCAGCACGAAACTGCCCAAAGCTTTGTAGCTGTGGGGGTTGTGGGCGTAGTCGAGTAAAGCGTGATAGCTGCCCAAATTAAACAAATTCATCCTTCCGGGAGTTTGACCGACGGATGCTTGGAAGGTTGACAAAGCCGATCGAATATCTTCTATTTTCACTCCTTGGGCAAAAGCCGCCAAACAAGCTGCTAAAGCATTGGCAATCATAAACGGCGCGCGCCCGCCCATCGTCAGCGGCACGTTCACAGCCTGCTCAATTCGCAGCGTCCAATCGCCTTTCAATATCGACAAATACCCATTTTCGTAAATCGCTGCCAGCCCGCCCGCAGCGGTATGTTTTGCAACCAGTTCGTTATCCGGGTTCATCGAAAAATATGCAATTTGAGCCTTGACACGCTGCGCCATTTGTGATACCAGCGGGTCATCTGCATTTAAAACTGCATAGCCTTTGGGCATTACCGACTCGACGAGAACGCTCTTGAGTTTGGCCAGTTGTTCCACGGTGTCGATGTCGCCAATTCCCAAGTGATCGGCTGCGACGTTCAAGACGACGCCAACATCGCACTGGTCGAAGCCGAGGCCCGATCGCAAAATTCCGCCTCTAGCCGTTTCCAGCACCGCCACTTCTACCGTTGGATCAGACAAAATCAATTGAGCACTCTGCGGCCCGGTATTGTCTCCGCTTTCGACCAAATAATCGCCGATGTAAGTGCCGTCGGTAGTCGTGTAGCCGGTAATCTGACCGGTCTGTTTGACAATGTGGGCAAGCAGGCGAGTGGTTGTCGTTTTGCCGTTGGTTCCCGTTACCGCTAAAATCGGCACCCGGCTGGGTTGAGGCGAGGGGAAAAGCATATCGAAGACGGCGCCGGCGACGTTGCGGGGTAAACCTTGACTTGGGGCGACGTGCATTCTGAAACCCGGTGCTGCGTTGACTTCGACGATGACGCCGTTGACATCGCGCAGGGGTTGGGAGATGTCGGGAGTTACTACGTCAATGCCGGCGATGTCCAAACCGATAATTTTGGCGACTCTGGAAAACAGCCAGACGTTTTCTGGGTGGATTTCGTCGGTGCGATCGACTGCAATGCCACCGGTACTCAAGTTTGCTGTCGCCCGCAAAAATACTCTTTCGCCGACGGGCACTACGGAGTCCATTGCGTATCCTTGTTTTTGCAGCAAATCCAGGGACAATTTGTCGATCGTGATCCGGGTGAGCACGTTGTCGTGTCCGTCTCCTCGCTGCGGGTCGCGGTTTACTTCTTCAATAAGCTGTTCTACTGTAGACTTGCCGTCGCCCACGACGTTAGCGGGGACTCGTTCTGCGACTGCTATCACTTGCCCGTTAACTACCAATACTCTGTGGTCACGGCCGACGTAATAGCGCTCGACAATGACGCTTTTTGTTTTTGATGCGGCGCTGGCTAAGTCGTAGGCTTCTTCTGCTGCTTCCCAGGAATTGATGTCGATCGTAATGCCGCGGCCGTGGTTGCCGTCTAGGGGTTTGAGGACGATCGGATAACCGCCGACATCTTCGATCGCCCCGCGCAGTTCATCCAAATAATGAATCACCGTTCCTCTGGGAACCGGTACACCGGCGCTGGCGAGGATATTTTTGGTACCTTCCTTGTCACAGGCAAGTTCTACTCCCAAAACTCCCGTCCGGTTGCTCAGAGTTGCCTGAATCCGCTTTTGGTGAACCCCGTAGCCGAGTTGAATCATAAACCGGGCGCTCAAAGGTATCCAAGGAATGCCGCGCGCTTCTGCTTCCTTAATCAGTGTTTCCGTGCTCGGCCCGAGTGCCGCCGACGCAGCAAACTCTCTCAGGTCTCTCAAATCTTGGACTAATTCTGCTGCTGGATAAGTGCCTGTCTCGGCAATGCTTTGGCACATCCGCACGCCCGCCCGGGCTGCATAGCGACCTGCTTGTTCGTTTTGATACTCAATTACTACTTGGTAAATGCCTGGGGTCGCAGTCTCGCGGGTGCGGCCGAACCCGACCGGCATTCCTGCCATTTCCTGAAGTTCTAGGGCGACGTGTTCGATTACGTGTCCCATCATTGTGCCTTCTCTGACCCGTTGCAGGAATCCTCCCTGATGGCCTGGTGAACAGTGATGGTCGTTCAAACTCGGAAGTGCGGCGATCAACCCTTCATAGAAGCCAGGAATTTCGGATGTTTTTTTATCTGCCCACTCCTCTAAATCCAGACGCATCAGGACGAGTTTCTGGCGTCGGATGCTCCAGTAGTTGGGGCCGCGTAAGGTCTGGATTTTAAGTATTTTCATGGCAGTTAGAGGGGTATGGGGCGCGAAATCTTATAGATAATTGGAGCATTTATTCAATTTCGATCTAGATTGCTCGATCGACTGTTCGCTGCGAACAGTTTGGGAGTGAATTTCCAGTTATGGGCTACCCAATTGAAAATTCATGCCCCTGCGATTGGCTAAAAACAAGTACAGGCCAATGGCTAGCAAAAACTCAAAGCCCGAAGTTAGAATTTTCTGTGATTCTGCCTTCTCGGCTCAGCCCGTGGCTGGTTCGGAATCTATTCTATGGTTGTATCCATGATTCGGCCGGAATGCCGCCTAATTTCTGCCGAATCAATGACAAGAGATGTTCTACGTTAGTTGGCTGTGCGGCATTCGGGGGGCCAGCCAGACTCGGAACAGGCTCCTGATGGCATTGGTTTGCCGAGGGGCATATTGTAGCAATCTCCGTGACATAGAACGTGCAAGCGCATATTGAACAGACTTAAGGGTTCTGTCGCTCCTACCATAGACTCATTGGTATAAAAATTTTCCCTAGAATCAACAATAGTCACAGTGCCTTTACCGAGAATTTTCATAGTATCGTCTCCCTCAAACAAGGCGCAGGTGTCTTCGTCAATACCAATAGCGATGCGATCGGGATGGCAAGCCACAGCCGACAGCAAGCGAGCCATGCGGTTGCGGTTGTGAAAATGCTGATCGACGATGATCTCAGGAATAATGTTAAGTCCGTTTGCCATGTCTACTAAAGAGCGGTTCGGTGACGCGCCACTCCCACCGCCTGCAATCATGTGATATCCCATCACCGCAGCACCTGCGCTGGTGCCAGCGAGGGTAATCTTGCCTTCGAGAGTTTCTTTGCGAATTTTCTCCATCAGCGGGGTGTCCGCCAGCAGTCCACAAAGCCGCAGTTGGTCGCCTCCTGTGATGAATACGCCCGTACAGTCTTCTAAGTAATCTTTCCAGACGGGGTTTTCGCCTTGTTCGCGTTCGCGGATGTCCACTACTTTGACGGCGCTAACGCCCATTTCGTCAAATATTGTACGGTAGCGGTTGCTAATTCCTTCGGGATCTCGCGAAGCGCACGGAACGATCGCCAGCCGAGCGTTTGCACCCCCAGCACGGCAAAAAAAGGTGTTCAAAATCTCTCGCCCGTGAACTTTGTCTTCGGCTCCCCCGATGACCATAATCGAGGTTTTTGTGCGCTGGGGAATATTGTGTTCAAGGGCTTGAGATGTCAACTGCTGCATGGTGTGTCTTCCTCTGTTGGATGTGAAATTCAATTTTGCCGTGGCTGTGCGTAGAATAGGGCTTTTTAAGAATAAATATTTGTTGGTGCGAGGGAGGTGCGATCGCCGATCGTGCGATCCCGCAGTTGTTTGGCGGTGAGTTTACTTGCAGTCGCTGTCATGAAAAACTGATTATTGTTGTACAAAACGGGCCCGCCGACAAAGGAAGAGAATTTAACTTGCAAAAATTTTCAGAAATTATAAGAAATTATAAAGAATAAAGCAATTACTGAAAACTGAACTCCCTCTAAAGGTCAAACTAGAGGTGATGTATCAATGAAATTCCAATAATTGTGCGATTTGACGTTGTTACCCTATTTCCAGAATTTTTCCGGGCTCCCCTAGAGTCGGGACTGATGGGCAAAGCCTTAGCTAAAAAGATTGCTGAGGTGAATTTTGTCAATCCCCGCGATTTTACCACAGACAAACACCAGCGAGTCGATGATGAGCCTTACGGGGGCGGAGTGGGGATGCTGATGAAACCGGAACCGATTTTTGCTGCGGTGGAGTCGCTGCCGGTTTTGCCACGGCGAGAGGTGATTTTGCTGACTCCCCAGGGGGAACCGATGCAGCAAGCGATGTTTCGAGAGTTTGCAGTCGATCGCGATCAGTTGGTCTTGATTTGCGGTCATTATGAGGGTGTGGACGATCGAGTCCTGCATTTGGTGACTCGCGAGGTGTCTTTGGGGGATTTTGTGCTCACGGGGGGCGAAATTCCGGCTTTGGCTTTGATTAATGGGGTTTTGCGATTGCTGCGGGGAACTGTGGCCAAGGAAGATTCCCTAAAGTTTGAGAGTTTTGAGGACGGACTTTTGGATTATCCGCAGTACACTCGACCGGCGGATTTTCGGGGATTGAAGGTGCCCGATGTGTTGCTGTCTGGTAATCACGCAGAAATTGCTCGCTGGCGCAAGCAACAGCAAATTGAAAGAACTCGATCGCGCCGGCTGGATTTGTACGATCGGTGGTTGCAGGAGAGGGAAGAATAGGAGTAAAGGGCGATCGCACGAGTGGTCAGAAACCGGGTTTTTTGCGGTAATACTTCGTTGTAGTCCACAGATTCGGTAAAAAACCCGGTTTCTTTGGTCTTGATGCGTAAATCCCGTATATTTAAGAGCCTAATAAATTTTGGATTCGCGTTTGTAAGTCTTTGAGTTCAGGAGAGCGATCGAGAAGTCCCCGATAATTTTCTAGCGTTTCCAGCATTAACCCTTCTCTCCCCCCTCCAGCAGCTTTAGGATTGCCATAGCTGCTGAGGAAATTAGCAAAAAAAAATATTTAACACTCGGATCGGCATTAAAAAATAAATTCACTTATCTCCCTAAAAATATGAAATAATTGTCTTCTACTATACTTACCAAACCTTCCTTTTACATGAACATCCGCATCGGCAATGGCTACGACATTCACTGCTTAGTTCCCGATCGCCCTCTCATCCTAGGCGGTGTCAATATTCCCCACGAATTAGGCTTATTAGGACACAGCGACGCCGACGTACTTACTCACGCTATCATGGATGCCATGCTCGGAGCTCTGAGCTTAGGAGATATCGGTCTTTATTTCCCGCCAACTGACCCGAAATGGAAAGGTGCTGATAGTCTCGTACTGTTGGCACAAGTGAATCAGTTAATATTAGATAAAGGCTGGGAAATCGGCAATATTGATTCGGTGGTAGTGGCAGAACGTCCAAAGCTGAAACCGCATATTGAGCAAATGCGCGATCGGCTTTCTACTGTCCTACAATTAAAACCCGACCAAATCGGCATCAAAGCTACTACCAACGAAAAATTAGGGCCGGTGGGAAGAGAAGAAGGAATTGCAGCCTATGCTGTAGTTTTGTTAGTGCTAAAATAGAACTTTAATCTACGTTTTAGGAAGGCCAAAACCATGCAAACTGAAACCTTGGATTTAGAGTTACCCATAGACGCAGATATTATCGCATTGGATAAGGACGATCGGGTAGTCGTGCTAATCGAAGTCAAAATTATTGAAGCTCAAGAAACAGCAGCAAAGCAGAGGATTGCTTATGACATGATATCTTGGATGAAAGCTGCGTTAGCGAAAATGTCCGAGCAACGCACCATCATTCCCTATGCGATGTTTGTTGACACCGAACTGATTCTGATTTTCAAATGGGACGGAGTAAATTTATCTGAACCTGTGTGCTCTCTAGACACTGCTGATATCCTTCGCCATTATGAGCCAGAATTTGGCAACAAACGGATATTTAAGCGATATCTAACTAGACTGGTTGAAGCATGGCTGCGCGACTTAGCTTATAATTGGAAGTCTGAGATTCCAACCGCATCAGAACAGATAGCAAAAATCGGCTTGCTGCCACTGCTAGCAGGTGGGACGACAAAATCTGGGGTAGAAATTGGTGGCAATTTTATATATCGAGACTAACTTTCTGATGAGCATTGCTACGGGACGCGACCCTGACGCTAACAACTTGTTGGTGAGTGTACCGACATCAGTCAGCATAGCCATACCAAGTTTTTGCTGCATGGAATCACTCTCGGCTTTAGAAGACGAAATCAAGCGACGCAACCGTTTTTTAGGTGAAATGGAAAAACAAATTAGTCAGCTAAAGCGAGATAAAACTTCACCCTCTGCCCAGTCTCTTGTCTTCCACTTAGAGCAATCACTCACTGAAAATGAGGCTCTGATAAATGATATTAATGCACGTCTTTTTGCAGCTCTTGATTTGTTAGCCACAAAGATAGAAATGATTCCCTTAACAGCAGGCATACTTCAAGCAAGTTTGAATTCAATTTTTATTGAAGAAGACCCGACAGACAATTTGATTCTGCACTGCATTTTGCGTCACGCACACTTACATCCTAATGAAGTCAAGGTATTTTTGAGTAATAATACAAAAGAATTTGGTCTGCCCAAAGTTCGAGATGCTTTGCGGGAAGTAGGGATAACCAAGTACTTTTCGCGCACTGAAGACTTTCTCGGTTGGCTACAATCTCAGTCATAGTCGCACGCAAGTGGTAAACTAAAAAATTATGAAAATTTCTATGATCCTATATTCAAGACTGCGCTGGTTCGTAATTTTACTGGCTGCAATTGCCACTATAACTCTGTCTGCGTGCACTCCAGCCCGATCGAACTTAGTAAACAGGCTCATCGTTCCCACCCCCAGCGGCCCAGCTACCTTTAACTACCCGCTAAATCAATCTGCATACAGCGTTTTTGGCTATATGTACGAGGGATTGATCAACGAAAATGGCTTGACATCGGAGTTAGAACCTGGTTTAGCCGAGTCCTGGGAAGTTTCTAAAGATGGCAAAAAGATTGTCTTCACCCTGCGAGAGGGCTTGAAATGGTCGGACGGCCAACCTCTGACTACTGATGACATTATCTTCAGCTATGAAAAGATTTATTTCAATGACAAAATTCCTAGCGGTTTGAAAGATATTCTGAGGGTTGGCATCAGCGGTCAATTTCCAAAACTCAAAAAACTCGACAGTCGCCGCGTAGAATTTTCCGTTGCAGAACCCTTTGCTCCTTTTATTAGATATGCTGGGGGAATCCCAATTTTACCAGCTCATATTTTACAGGAATCTATCGATAATACAGATGCAGATGGCAAGCCTAAATTCTTGACTACTTGGGGCACGGATACTGACCCTAAAAAAATTGTGGGGAATGGTCAATACCGAATGCTGAGCTATACTCCCAATCAGCGCGTTGTTTTGGAACGAAATCCGTATTATTGGCGCAAAGATGCTGAGGGAAATCCTCAACCTTACATCCAGCAAATTGTTTGGCAAATTATCGAAAATACTGATAATCAACTGCTGAATTTTCGATCGGGCGATTTGGATACTCTGAACGTGGAGCCGGAAGTGTTTCCGCTGCTGAAACGGGAGGAAAAACGCGGCCAATATACGGTCTTCAACGGCGGGCCGGATACTGGTAGCGTTTTTATGTGTTTCAATCTGAATAAGGGGCGCAATGCTCAAAATCAGCCGTTTGTAGACCCGGTTAAGTCTCGCTGGTTCGCGAGTAAGGAATTTCGGCAGGCGATCGCCTATGGCATCAATCGCGAGGCGATGACTAACAATATCTATCGCGGACTTGGCGCGCCGCTGCATTCCCCAATTCCGGCGCAAAGCCCGTTCTACCTGTCCCCAGAACAGGGATTGAAAACTTACAGTTACGATCTGGAAAAAGCCAAAGAGTTGCTGTTAAGTGCTGGCTTCAAGTACAATTCTAACGGCGAATTGTTGGATGCTGAAGGCAACAAGGTACGATTTACTTTGTTGATGGCGGCAGGTAAAAAAGTTCGGGAACAAATGGGAACGCAAATTAAGCAAGACTTGGGCAAACTGGGGATGCAAATTGATACGCAGTTCCTGAGTTTTAACACTTATGTGGAAAAGCTGCGATTGACGCGAAATTGGGATACTTACCTCGGCGGTTTTACGGGAGGTACTGAACCGCACAGCGGCTACAATATTTGGTCAGTCAATGGCACTTTGCACAGTTTCAACCAGGGCCCGCAATTCGGAGAACCCCCGATTAAAGGTTGGGAAGTGTACGACTGGGAGCAGAAAATCGATGACCTTTATGTGAAGGCTTCCCAGGAGCTTGATGAAGCGAAGCGCAAGGAGCTTTATGGAGAAACGCAGCGGATTATAGCGGAACAAGTTCCTTTTGTTTATATGGTAAATCCGCTGACTTTTGAGGCGGTGCGCGATCGCGTTTCGGGAATTCGCTACAGTGCCCTCGGCGGTGCTTTCTGGAATTTGTACGAGTTGAAAATAGCAGAATAGTCAGCAGTTAGCAGTCATTACTCAGTCATTAATTAATGGAACCTAAAATTTTACAGAATTTACTCGAATCGGTGGCTGCCGGCGATATTAGCCCGATCGCAGCTTTGGATAAATTAAAGCATTTTGACTTTGAACAAGTCGGCGATTTTGCCAAAATTGACCATCACCGCACTCTAAGAACGGGTTTTCCTGAAGTAATCTGGGGCCCGGGGAAAACGCCAGACCAAATTGTTGAAATTATCGAGGCGATGCGCGGGCGAAATTCTGCGGTGATGGCGACGCGAATTGAACCGGAAGTTTTCGAGCAATTGCAACAAAAAATACCCGATTTGTGCTACTACCCAAAGGCTCGAATTTGTGCAATTTCTGCTAATTCCCCAACTCCGCAGCATCCGGGTACTGTGACTATTATCAGTGCGGGAACGGCAGATTTACCTGTAGCGGAAGAGGCGGCAATTACTGCGGAACTTTGCGGTTTTCAGGTGCGACGTTTGTGGGATGTCGGAGTTGCCGGCATTCACCGCTTGCTGAGCAATCGGCACGTGATTGCTGATGCTGATGTGTTGATTGCGGTGGCGGGTATGGAAGGCGCTTTGGCGAGTGTGGTTGCGGGTTTGGCAGATTGTCCGGTGATTGCTGTGCCGACGAGTGTAGGTTACGGCGCGAGTTTTGGCGGGATTGCTCCTCTTTTAACTATGCTCAATTCTTGTGCGGCTGGTGTGGGTGTGGTGAATATTGATAATGGATTTGGCGCGGCGATTTTGGCTTGTCAAATTCTCAGAAGTGCTGGCAGAGTGGGAAGAAGAGGAGAGGGGGAGAATCTGATAGAGGGGGAATAGTTAGAAACCCCCTCTATCAGATAAGACTAAGGCCAACTGTCACAGGACGATCGATTTTTAGGGTGCCTCTTGCACCATTCTCGCTTAACAGGCTTTCGGGCCTGTTCCACAAAGAGTGAGTTTTCTTGTGGGGTGGGCCGAAGAGCCCGCCCATAAAAAACCTAATTGAAAATGGTGCAACATCTCAGGTGCGTCAGACTCCGTTATTGAAATATTATTGAAGATTTCCGGTAGTAGAGCACCTTACTATATATGCCAGTTGCGTCCCGGACGGCCAGACTCGGCGGTTGAAACCGCGTCTCAACTTGTCTCTCGTTCCAGCAGAGGAGGACTAAAAAATACAGGAGGTATTATTCAAGCCGGATTTGATATTACTTGCTGCCTAGCCAAATCGGATAAGCAGAAGAATCCTCAGCTTTTAACTTTTGCGCCTGATAACTCTTGCTAGTCCAAGTAGCTACTGTTTGCAGGCTTTCTGTCAAACAACTTTCGCTACCAAACGCTTCAAATCCCAAACTCCACCACGCGCTGCCATTAATGTTCAACTGAGTAAGTTCCACGGTGCAACCTTGGGGAATTGGGGCTTCCACAGGCACAGACATCAGGGAACCAGGGGTCGATACTTGATAAAGACGCTGCGCTCGCTTTTTCTTGACTGCCACCCACTTTCCTGTCGCCAAAATATCCGCCGGTATCGGCGCCATCGTGTCGGCACAAACCCACTTCAGCCACTTTTCGGCTTTGCCTTCCCAGCGGTTGCCGAACTGCATCGTCCCCAACTCTCCCTGACGCCACTTTACCTCCAAGGTTTTCCCACGCAGCTTCACTCCCAAGTAGTCGCAGCTTGGTACTAGCAAATATATGTCTTCCCGCTCTTCAGGAGGCGAAAGATACCCGCCGAGACTCTCGCTTCCAAACCATTGATTGATTGATTTTGGCAGTGCACCGCTATAAAACCACCGCATTTCCAGACTGGCCCGCATAAATTTTTCCTCCGTTCCACAATTTTCGTCAAACCCAGACTGGATTTGCCATACACCATCGACTTTTGTGCCTCTCCACTCTATCCTCCCCCCTCCGGGGCCCAGAGTCTACCCACAGTCATACCATTTTAGATTTTAGATTTTAGATTTTAGATTGGGGAAAGACTGACTATATAAAGGTTTAGAGCTTGCCTACAGTTGCGTTTTTTTTATTTACTGGTGTCAGAGCGAGGTCTTTAAAAAAAATTTCTCACAATCCTTTACATATCTTCACAAGTCTGTTACATTTATTTACAGTACACTAAAAACCATTTAGGAAAAAAAAGATGAGTAACCGAGGCTTAATGCTGGACGACCAAGGCAAAATGAACAATTTTGCGATCGAGCCGACAGTATACATCGATGACGAACCCCGCACCGGCTTTACCCCCTACGCAGAACGCTTAAACGGCCGCCTTGCCATGATTGGCTTTGTTTCTCTCTTGGCTTTAGAAGTTTCGACCAAGCACGGGCTGATTAGCTGGCTGACTCAGCTTTAATGACTTTGTTAACAATTAAACTATATGGCTATGGATCGCGGGCGGTACACAAACAGCGATCCATAGCCTAACTATTTTTAGGATCAAAGTTTGGTGAGACAATTAAAATTAAATATTTTTGTTTTACCCTACCCGTAAAAAGAATGCTCAAACGAATTGCGGCAATACTTCTGGTTGTTCTAAGCCTCACCTTGACCGGTTGTGTGTCTAAAGTCACCGGACTCAAAAGCTACGTTGATACTGGCGATGGCTATCAATTTCTCTATCCTAACGGCTGGCTGCCGATCGCGGTTTCTAACGGGCCCGATGTGGTGTTCCGCGATTTGATTCAGCAAACCGAGAACGTCAGCGTGGTAATTAGTCCAGTCGCCAAGGACAAAACTCTCGCGGATTTGGGAACACCGACGGATGTGGGATACAAGCTCAGCAAAAGTGCGATCGCCCCGATTGATTCCGGCCGCGAAGCTGAATTAGTCAATGCAGAAGCTCGTGAATCGCGATCGAAAAACTATTACATTTTAGAATATGCCGTTAAGTTGCCAAACCAAGAACGCCACAACTTAGCGAGTGTAGCCGTCAGCCGCGGCAAACTTTTTACGCTTAACGTTTCCACTACCGAAGAACGCTGGCCCAAGGTAAAAGAAGCTTTTAAGAAAGTCGTTAAATCTTTCTCTGTTTATTAGGGAATTGGGAATTGAGTATTGGGCATTGGGCATTGTTGACTGTTGACTGTTGACTGTTCGCTGTTGACTTTTGACTGTTCGCTGGAAACCTCACCACAGTTAACTGACAACTGTCAACTGTCAACTGTCAACTGTCAACTGAACTTCTTAAATGATGAAAATTCCAACTTTTGTATTAGCTTCAGCTTCTCCAGCGCGCCGCCGCCTGCTAGAAAATGCCGGAATTCAAGCTGTGATTTGCCCCAGCGACTTTGATGAAGGACAAATACAAATGAAAGATGCCACTAATTTAGTGCAGGTTTTAGCAGAGGGAAAAGCTGAGGCTGTAGCTAAGTTTTTACTGGCTAATTCTCACCCCCAAATCTCCAATCCTAAAGCGTGTTTGGTGTTGGGATGTGATTCAATTTTGGTCATAGATGGCGAAATTCACGGCAAACCCAAGGATGGGGAAGAAGCAATCTCGCGCTGGCAGAAAATGCGCGGTAAGGTGGGCGAACTCTATACGGGTCATGCTTTAATTGATACTAGATTCGATGACTTTGGTGAGGCTAGGTCGCGATCGATCATTCGCTGTCAAGTTACAAAAGTTCATTTTGCGGAAGTTACCTCGCGCCAAATAGTGGCTTACGTCGCTACCGGAGAGCCCCTCGCCTGTGCAGGCTGTTTTGCACTCGAAGGTAAAGGCGGTTTGTTTGTAGAACAAATCGAAGGATGCCAGACAAATGTGATTGGTTTGAGCTTACCTGTGCTGCGGCAAATGCTCACCGAAATGGGATATGATGTGGCAGATTTCTGGCAATCTTAAATATTGTTAAATTCATGTCAGGAATCGGGAGGCAGAGCCTCGCTTATATTCGTTCTCAGGCAGAGCCTGGGAACGAGGATTGATAGCCTTGGTGTTGTGGAATCGGCGTCCCGCCCGTCCGTGTTCTGCTTCTTAGGATGGCGAATTAAATAACTTACAATTTTAATTGTTATTGTGGGATGGGCGTCCCGCCCGTCTTTTTTGGACGGGCGGGACGCCCATCCCACAAACTTCTGGAAGTTATTTAATTCTCATTCCTTAGCAGCAATATGTACCGATTTGAATTAACCTAGAGCGTCGCCTCCGATACAGAGATAAACTGAATTTGATCCGGCGAAACATCCTTCACCAAAGCCAAGATATTGCCACTGCTAGCTTCCCGAATCACCGTCGCCTTAGTATTTAAAATTCTAAAATCAGCCGTTCGAGGAATTCCCGGAGGAAAAGGCCCGCTGCTGTCATAATCTCTGGCATCACCAATTGTTAAAAACCTTTCGCTCAAAACAATATCATTTCGCGTCAATCCACCCGCCAATCCAATTACATCACCTTCAGCCGGATTGTAATCGAGAATAAAATCTGCAGGCACTTCATCTACATCAAAATTGCCGCTAGGAGACGGTTGAAGCGAACCAATCTCTCCCGAAGTTGCTCCCACTTCTGTGCGGAGGACAAACAAATCTGCGCCTTCACTTCCCCAAAGTCTATCAATTCCAGCCTCACCGATTAGAGTATCATTTCCACTCTCTCCTACTAAAGCATCATTCCCTTTACCACCGCGAATAAAGTCATTGGCCGTGCCTCCATAAACGTAGTCATCACCTTGATCTCCGCTGACAAAATCGCTGCCACATTCTCCATACAGAATGTCAAAATCTTGGCCACCACGAATAGTATCGCTGCCACACCCTCCGATTAAAGTATCTGTGCCGCTGTTACCGTTCATCAGTTCCGCACCACCGGAACCTCTGACAAAATCGTTACCATCTAAAGCCTGTAAGCCTCCGGGAGTATTCCGCAGAATTCCGTTTGCTAATTGAAATGCGTCGTCATTGGGAGTTAAGTCAAAAAAGTTGGGGTCGCTGCCTGGATTTGGCAATGGCCCTGTGAGTAATTTGATGTTTGGGGGATCAGCAATAATTGAGTCTGGATTTTCAGCTAATGCTCTAATTTCTCCGAGATTTGTTTCTAACATCCTAAGTTTCTCCTTTTTTGATTGACTTTGTTGACATTCTGATTTTAACAAAGATTCCAATTAAGAAATCTGCGGGAATCTGGGGTTAAAACAATCAAATTATTGTCCAAATAGCCGTAGATGCTTATTCAATAAGCGTAGTTTATTGACACCAGGTTGCTCGTCCAAATCCGCAAATATTTTGAACTGTGTACCAATAATTCTGGGGATCGCGTAATCTATTACCCGTCAGCAGTCAGCGTGGGAAAACCCAGAGACTGCTAATTGTCATGAAACCTTGAGTTAAGTCAGGAATAATTAATATGCTAGACACTGCGATCGAATCTATTCAAGCCAGAGAAATCCTCGACTCCCGTGGCCGCCCCACCATTGAAGCTGAAGTTTACCTAGCCAACGGCGTTGTGGGGATCGCCCAAGTCCCCAGCGGTGCGTCTACAGGCTCTTTTGAAGCCCACGAACTCCGCGATGATGACAAAACCCGTTATGGCGGCAAAGGAGTCCTAAAAGCCGTTGCTAACGTCGAACACAAAATTGCCCCCGCTTTGGCTAATATAGATGCGATCGACCAAGCGCTGGTAGACAAAACCATGATTGACTTGGACGGTTCCCCCAACAAATCCAACCTCGGCGCAAATGCCATTCTCGGAGTCTCCTTAGCCACAGCAAAGGCGGCCGCCGAGACTTTAGGACTCCCCCTTTACCGCTACTTGGGCGGGCCCTTGGCGAACGTTTTGCCCGTACCACTGATGAACGTGATCAACGGGGGCTCTCACGCTAACAATAATGTGGACATTCAAGAATTTATGATTGTCCCGGTGGGTGCGCCTTCTTTTAAAGAAGCTTTACGCTGGGGTGCAGAGGTATTTGAATCCTTGAGTAAAGTCTTAAAAGCTGAGGGTTTGCTGACTGGTGTGGGTGATGAAGGCGGTTTTGCGCCTAATCTGAAATCCAATCAAGCAGCTTTGGATTTGTTGATTGCAGCTATTGAAAAAGCTGGCTATAAACCGGGTGAACAAGTTGCTTTGGCTTTGGATGTTGCTGCTAGCGAATTTTACAAAGATGGGCAGTACACTTACGACGGTGTGGCTCATTCGCCGGCAGAATTAATCGATTATTTGGATGGTTTGGCCGGAAAATATCCGATTGTTTCTATTGAAGATGGTTTGCACGAAGACGATTGGGACAGTTGGGTAGCGCTGACTGAGAAAATGGGCAGCAAAGTTCAATTGGTTGGTGACGATTTGTTTGTTACTAATCGCACGCGGCTGCAAAAAGGAATTGATTTGAAAGCTAGCAATTCGATTTTGATTAAGCTGAATCAAATTGGTTCTTTGACGGAGACTTTGGATACGATCGACCTCGGCAAACGGAACAGCTATCGAGCCGTCATCAGCCACCGTTCGGGTGAAACTGAAGATACCACAATTGCCGATTTAGCGGTAGCGACTCGCGCCGGTCAAATCAAGACTGGTTCTTTGTGTCGCAGCGAACGAGTTGCCAAATATAACCGTTTATTGCGGATTGAAGACCAATTGGGCGATCGGGCAATTTATGCTGGGTCGATCGGTTACGGGCCCAAGTAACACTTGGTAATCTAAAATTTTCGTTCCCCGGCTCTGCCTGGGGACGCTGATCCGGAGGCTCTGCCTCCAATTTTCCTCGCGTCTTCGAGGCAGAGCCTCTGGATATCGGTTCCCAGGCAGAGCCGGGGAACCAGTTAAATCTGGATATTACCGATCCTCAATTAAGGATAGAAAGCCAATTGTGGCAAACCCAAAGTTTCTTCCCAACCCATCATCAAGTTCATGCACTGGATGCCTTGACCGGCTTGTCCCTTAATTAAATTGTCGATCGCCGATAGCACAATCACCCTGTCAGTACGCGGATCGACTTCCACACCGATGTAACACAAATTTGTGCCGCAAGCCCATTTTGTTTGCGGATAAACTCCCGCCGGTAACACTTTTACCCAAGGACTATTGCGGTAAAAAGCACTAAAAATTGTGATTAAATCTTCCCGCACCAAACCCGGATCGCGCAAAGTTGCGTACACAGTCGCCAAAATTCCCCGCACCATCGGAATTAGGTGGGGAGTAAACTGAACTTTAATATCATGTCCCGCTAAATCGCTGCAAATTTGCTCGATTTCTGGCGTGTGGCGGTGGCGGCCAACACCGTAAGCGCCCAGAGAACCCTCTGCTTCAGCCAACAAGAGATTAACTTCGGCTTTGCGGCCCCCTCCCGAAGCACCGGATTTGGCGTCGATGATAGCTGTTTCTGGCACAATGAGGCCTTGTTTGAGCAAAGGTGCCAGGGCTAATAAACTAGCAGTGACGTAGCAGCCGGCACAGCCTACTAATTGAGCGTTTTTAATGCGATCGCGGTACAATTCTGGCAAACCGTAAACAGCCGTTGCAGCCAGTTCAGAGTCCGATCGCTCGCCGCCGTACCAAGCTTTGTAAGTGTCCAGATTTTCAAATCTGTAATCAGCCGACAAATCCAAGACTTTGCAGCCTTTCTCTATCAGCGTCGGTGCCATTTTGCAAGCTAAACCGTTCGGCAGCGACAGAAACACAACTTCGCATTTTGCTGCTATTTTGTCTAGGTCGATCGCCTCGACTGTCAAATCAATGCAGTTAGTCAGATGCGGGTAAAGGCTGGAATAAGGTTTTCCTGCACTGCTATCCCCGCCCAAATAAACTACTTCAGCCGCCGGGTGGTCCGCCAGCAGTCGCACAAGTTGCACGCCGCCGTACCCTGAAGCGCCGATAATTCCTACAGGCACACGTCCAACATCTCCCATTTTCCTTTATCCCCTCAGCCGTTGAAGTCAAAAACGCTTGAACTTTTGCTGCATTGTAGTACCAAACGTCAACTTTGGTGGCAAAGAATTGTGTTGTTTTGTTTTGGAGGTGCATTTTTGTTGATTTTCGGCTGTTTGATACCGCCCAAAACCCATACAAAGCCCTGGAACTCCGAAAGTTTTAGACCAAAGTTCCATCTTCCAGATTCCAAGCTGCAAGTAAATCTAAAATCTAAAATCTAAAATCTAAAATCGACTGACCGATCGCCAAAACCCTAAAATTAACAAACTGATGTGCGATCGTGCTATAAAAAAACTTACCTTAACCCATCCACAAACCGGAGATTAACATTTTTCCCTCTTGCCTCTTGCCTCTTGCTTCCTGTATCCTGCCTCTTCCCTCTTCCCTCTTCCCTCTTCCTTCTTCCTACCTATGGGCATAGTTGTAGAAAACGTATCAAAACAGTTTGGCAGTTTCCAAGCACTCGATCGAGTCAGCTTAGAAATTGAATCGGGTTCCCTAGTCGCATTGCTGGGCCCGTCTGGTTCCGGCAAGTCTACACTGCTGCGGCTGATTGCCGGTTTAGAAATGCCCGACTCCGGCAAAATCTGGCTAACAGGCCAAGATGCCACGAATACTAGCGTCCAAGACCGCAAAATTGGGTTCGTGTTTCAGCACTACGCGCTATTCAAGCACATGACAGTGCGAAAAAACATCGCTTTCGGGCTGCAAATTCAGAAAACACCGCCCGCGAAAGTCAAATCGCGGGTAGAAGAGTTGTTGAATTTAGTGCAATTGGCAGGATTGGGCGATAGATACCCGTCGCAACTTTCAGGAGGCCAGCGACAGCGGGTGGCCCTCGCCAGAGCCCTGGCTGTGGAACCGAAAGTGTTACTGCTAGACGAACCTTTTGGGGCTCTTGATGCCAAAGTTCGCAAAGACTTGCGTGCTTGGTTGCGGCGACTGCACGACGAAGTTCACGTTACCACAGTCTTTGTGACGCACGATCAAGAAGAAGCGATGGAAGTTGCCGATCACATCACAGTAATGAATAAAGGTAAAATCGAACAAGTAGGAACACCCGCAGAAATTTACGACCATCCAGCGAGTGCTTTTGTCATGAGTTTTATCGGCCCAGTCAATGTATTGCCCAGCAGTTCGAGGATGTTTCAAGACAACGGCTTTGACTCAGCCAACCCGGAGATTTTTTTGCGCCCTCACGACGTAGTAATTGAAACTACAGAAAATAGTGCAACAGTGCCTGCAAGAATCAGTCGCTTGATTCATTTGGGATGGGAAATTCAGGTAGAATTGACCTTAGATGACGGTCAAGTAGTAAACGCTAATTTGACTAGAGAAAGATTCGATAGCTTGAACTTGCAGCCCCAGCAAAGAGTGTTCGTAAAGCCGAAAGATGCCAAGTCCTTTCCACTTTTTTATTCCATCTAAGGATCGCGAATTAAATAACTTACAATTTTAATTGTTATTGTGGGATGGGCGTCCCGCCCGTCCTTTTTGGACGGGCGGGACGCCCATCCCACAAACTTGTAGAAGTTATTTAATTCTAATTCCTAAGAGCAATTATGAAAACTCAAGCTAAATTTAGATTGGATACTGCCTTTTCAAGAATGTGGCGCGGTGCGGTGTCTCTACAAAAAAAATCTAGGGACACGGCATCGCGCCGTGTCCCTAATCTTTTATACTGACAACTGTCCGCTGACTACTGCGCGCTGAGTTAGTCTTTAACTTTGCTGACAGCTTTTTTGACTTGTTGCTCAAAGGATGTAGCTTGTGTATTGGAAGGATTTTTCATTTTTTCAATGTCAGCGTCTCCCTGAACTTCGTTGGGTCCTTTGCTGGCTTTTTCTTGAGTTTCTTCCAAGGACATTGGTTTTTTCAGTACAGCTTCTTGAGATTCTTTTTCAATCCCTAAAAGTTGGTCTTCACCTTTGGTGGGGCTGCTAGTAACGGCAAAAGCGGGAAAAGCATTAGAAACAAACATCAAGGCACAAAAACAAACAGCTATTAAAGTGCGGACTAAACGCTTGGCAGGGAAGTTAAAGCTGATAAAAGACATACAAAATTTCTCCGTTTTTAGAAGTTTTGATCGCTAAGATTGTTAACAGGCTGAAGCTCACTCATATTCTGCACAATCTTTAACTCAATTTTGATAAAAGCAACCGTTGCTTTCTTTCAAATTGAGCTAATATATAATATTTAGCTGAAAAAGCTGGTATTTGAAATCCTTCTCAGGGAATATTTCTAGATGACTGGCGTCGATCGCCCCAAGAGAGTTATGTAGAAGGCACTTGTGTAGAATCAAAAAAATTCTCTATAAGTGCCTTCGGATGCGCCTCACATAGCGGTATCAATGTCAGTAACTGGTTTTATCGTTGGATGGGGTGGGGGCGGGTTTATTTAGCCTCTTTGCAACGTGAGAGGGCGCTTGAGTGAACCCGCAGAGCGGTTTGTTAAAAATGTTGCAAGATATGAGATGCGCCCGACTATCCACTGACTAATGACTAATAACTAATGGCTGCTGCTGTCGCACGGGAACTTGACATTTTGCTAGATAAGTTTTAATTTCTCCTACACTGAGTTGCCCGTAATGCAGCAGGGAAGCCAGCAGTGCAGCTTCTGCTTTGCCCTCAGTCACGGCTTCGTAGATGTGGTGGCAGTTGCCGGCGCCCCCGGAAGCAATGACGGGAATTTCCACAATTTCGGCAATGCTGCGAGTTAATTCCAAGTCGTAACCGGCTTGAGTGCCATCAGAGTCCATGCTTGTCACCAGAATTTCGCCGGCGCCGCGCTGTTCGGCTTCTTTGGCCCAAGTGATCGCATCTTTGCCTGTATTTTCTCGCCCTCCGCGCACGTACACGTCCCAACCCGGATTATCTGCGTCTTGCCGTTTGCGGGCGTCGATCGCCACTACAATGCACTGATTACCAAATCGATCGCTGGCTTTGTCAATTAAACTCGGATCGCGCACCGCCGCCGAATTAATACTCACCTTATCAGCGCCCGCCCTCAATAAACTTTTAATTGTGTCTAAGGATTGGATGCCGCCGCCCACCGTCAAAGGGATAAATACTCGATCGGCCGTTCGGTACACCACATCGATCATAATATTCCGGTCTTCGTGAGTCGCCGTAATGTCCAGAAACACCAACTCGTCAGCACCCGCATCGTTGTATACCTGAGCCATTTCTACCGGATCGCCAGCATCCTTAAGGTTGACAAAATTGACACCTTTGACCACGCGACCGGCTTTCACATCCAAACAAGGCAAAATTCTTTTCGATAACATAAAATTCTCGTATTTCCAACTTATTGACCGCCGCAGCGAGGAAAAGGCTTTGTTGATATCTTCAAAAACCAGAAGTTAAGCAACAAATCTTAAAGATACCTTGTGTTTAACAATTCTCGGTCGGAGCCGGAGAGCCATTTTTCAGTTTTTTTAGGCCCCCTGAGAATAAATAAAACTTGGCTCGCAGTGGGAGCCGTGACCTTAGGTAGAATATGGGTAGAGAGTTATGTTTCCGCAAAAAGCAACAAATTTAATTCCCCAGAGACATCTTTGGGGTGAAAAATATGACAATTTCGCCTATGATCGAACCATAACTACCTTCGCTGGCGATCGAATTGTGGTTCGGCAATCCTGTATGCTTTGGTGCATCGACGATCGACTAAACAATTTTAGATTTGAGAACAGCAGATTTGAGGTTTTTTAGCAGCAATCTCAGTTATAAGCCGCGCGGTAAAGTTAAAATTTAAAGTTTAAAATCTCAAATCGGTTGACTTGATGTCGTTTTTAGGGCTGTGGTGACTTTGCAAGCCAATCCACATTTGGTACTTCGTACAGAGAAAAGCGGCAATCGCTACTTGCCGCTCTCCGGCAGCAATTGCTGGACAGTAGGGCGGAGCGATGACAATAATTTTGTACTGACAGATCGCTGGATTTCCCGTAATCACGCGATGTTACAGCAAATGGAGACAGGAGAGTTCTACCTGATCGACTTGGGCAGCCGCAATGGTTCCTTTGTCAACGGGCGGCGCGTCAGTATTCCTGTCACTCTCAGAAATGGCGATCGGATTATTTTCGGTCAAACCGAATTGGACTTTTACAACCCAACCGCCGGCCACCGACACGATCCAATACACGAGACAGACTCTGAAGATTTTACGGCGACTTTGACGGTGCGTAGCCTGATTAGCGTCATGGTAATGGACATCCGAGACTTTACAGTTTTGACTAGGCAGCTAGACGAAACCCTCCTCTCGGAAGTTATCGGCAACTGGTTCCGCAAAGCAGGACAGATTATTCGCGAACACGGCAGTTGGGTGGACAAATACATCGGCGATGCCATCATGGCAGTCTGGTTCCACAAAACCAGCGGTGTCAGCAGCGAGGAAATGATGCGGATTTGCCAAGCTTTGAGCGAACTGCACAAGGCAACAGACGAACTCAGCAGCCGTTACCCCCTGCCTTTTCCTTTGCGAGTCGGGGCTGGCATCAATACCGGTTATGCAATGGTGGGAAATTCTGGCAGCAGCGACCGATCGGACTATACCGCCTTGGGAGATACTGTAAACGCAGCATTTCGCCTGGAATCTTGCACCAAGCAACTCGGCAAGGATATCGCTGTGGGAGAAACTACCTACAAATACCTGACGCAATTGGGGGCCCAGGGCGCTTTCGAGCAGCACACCGTTGCTTTAAAGGGTTACGACACTCCCACCGTGACTTACGGCGGTACTTATGCTGACTTGAATGCTTTTCTCAAAACGAAAGGAAAAAGTTCTTGATAGCGAGAAAATTGGGGGCGGGGCAAAAATTAACCCTTTAAAATGGCAGTCCGAGTTTTTAATTGGGAGTGCCTTTGATAAACTTGCCTGCGATGCTTAAAAGTCGGCTATTATCATATATTGTCAGCCTTGTCAATACCAAAATGTAAAGTTTATAACAGCCCTCTACCTATTGCGGATTTATCTGAAAAACTGCATAAGCAAAATGGTAGTCTCTACATAAATGCTGTGTATGAAATTGGGAGACAAAACTTCATGAAACGATTGGGTCGTCTATTGGCAGTATTGGGCTTAGTGCTGGGCTGCTTTGCATGGGCTGGAGACCAAAGTGCGATCGCGGCAACCTTGAGCCGTATCGTCTTGCCATCATCCTCGCTCCTAGCTGTTGAAGCTCCGGCTAGAACCAATCGCGCCGATGAGAAGCTTGCCACAGAATACGGCAAAAAACTTGATTTGAACAACAGCGCCGTCCGAGACTTTCGGGAATTTCGAGGGTTGTATCCCACTTTAGCTCGACTAATTATTAAGAATGCTCCTTACGAAAATGTTGAGGACGTACTCAATATTCCAGACTTGACGGAAGCTCAGAAAAAAGTGCTGCAAGCTAACATGGAAAAGTTCACCGTAACTGATGTTGAATCAGTCTTTATTGAAGGAGACAACCGGTTGAATAATGGTCTCTACGACTAGGTAGCAGCGGGTCTCTTTTGAAGGCATTCGCAATTGGGCAGAAGGCATTCGGCAGAAAGAAAAGATTTTTTTCTACAGGCTGATGACTTCTGCCTTTAATTTCTCAAGACTTACTTTCAACCACCATTCGGCAAAAGCCGACCCAAATTCGCTAGATTGAAATAAGCGGGTTCCCCTCATTCATCTAAAATCTAAAATCTAAAATCTAAAATCCCTTGACTGACATTAGTTCAAGTCCCCAGATTCATCTGTAGACTCAATTCTAAAATCTAAAATCTAAAATAGACTGGCGGCAGACTTATGACTGACAAATTTGACGTATTGGTAATAGGTGCTGGCGCGGCGGGTTTGTACACAGCACTTTGCCTGCCAGAGCATTTGCACGTGGGCTTGATCAATAAAAATACCCTGCCTGTTTCTGCAAGCGATTGGGCTCAAGGAGGGATTGCGGCGGCGATCGCCCCTGAAGATTCCGCAGCGCTGCACGTTCAGGATACACTGGCTGCGGGAGCCGGTCTTTGCGATTTGGAGGCGGTGAAATTTTTAGTCGAGGAAGCTGGTGCTTGCATCGACTCCCTGGTGAAAATGGGCGTTGCATTCGATCGCACCGGCCCCGATTTAGCCCTCACCCTAGAAGCAGCGCACTCCCGCCGCCGAGTTCTCCACGCCGCCGACACTACGGGCAAAGCCGTTATCAGTACGCTGACAGCAAAAGTATTAAGCCGCAAAAACATTCAACTCGTATCTCCTGCCTTTGCTTTGAGTCTGTGGCTAGACAAAACCGGGCGGTGTCAGGGGATTAGCTCGATTTGCGGCTCACAAGTCAAGTGGCTGCAGGCCAAAGCCGTGGTGCTGGCGACAGGCGGCGGCGGACAAGTTTTTGCTCAAACGACCAATCCGTCGGTAAGTACCGGGGACGGGGTGGCAATTGCGTGGCGCGCCGGGGCCTTGCTGCGAGACTTAGAATTTGTGCAGTTTCACCCGACGGCGCTGAGCACCGCGGGCGCGCCTCGGTTTCTCATTAGCGAAGCGGTGCGGGGAGAAGGAGCTCATTTGGTTGACAGTAAGGGATATCGCTTTGCTTTTGACTCTCACCCCAGCGGGGAACTAGCCCCTAGGGATGTTGTCAGTCGCGCTATTTTCCGCCACTTGCAGAAGACGGGGGAACCTCATGTTTGGCTGGATTTGCGCCCGATTGCGGTCGATCGACTGCGGTACAGGTTTCCCAATATTATTCAAGTGTGCGCTGATTGGGGAATTGATATTTTTTCCGAACCGGTGCCGGTGACGCCCGCGGCCCATTACTGGATGGGAGGGATTGTCGCTGACAAGTTTAACCAAACTTCGATTCCGGGTTTGTACGCGGTGGGAGAAACTGCGAGCACGGGGGTACACGGCGCTAATCGGTTGGCGAGCAATTCGCTGCTGGAATGTCTGGTTTTTGGGGCGCAGATGGGACTTTTGCAGCTAGAAGGTGGAAGGGCCGAGGCATTCGCCGATCAGTTCGAGGCGGGGGAAATCTGGGAAAAATCGATTTCTGAACAGGACATTGAGGCGATCGAAAGGTTGCGGGTTGAGTTGCGGAATTTGGTGTGGCAGAGTGCGGGCATTTGCCGGGGACAGCGGGATTTGGAAAGGGCGATCGTCCAACTTGAGATTTGGCGGCAAGAATTTGCTTCATTGCCTTTGAGTCAAACGCTTGATAATTTACGGCCAGGACAAATTATTGATTTTTCCCCTGCTGAGGCCCAGAATAGCTCGATTTTGCGAAATTGGGGAGAAGTTGGCAATTTATTGGATATCGGCTATTTAATTGTCAAAAGTGCTGCGTTTCGCACCGAAAGTCGCGGCGGTCATTACCGAGTGGACTATCCCCTCACCGATCCGGATTGGTGCAGCCATACTTTAATTAACCAATCCCATTGGTACAAATCTCCGCGCATAGAAGATTGAAAATTTATTGAAAATTTGGGGTCAGCGCGTTCCCGTACCGTCACTTTCGGGATTCCCGTTCGGGGTTGGTTCGTATTGTTGGGGATTTCCCAACCTAGAGGTTGGTGTAACTGTCCAAACTCTGGGGTTCTCGCCCGTGCTACGGGCTTTTGTGAAATTGCTAGTTGAGTTGCTGGCAAGTCGAGCCGCATTTGCGGTGCCGACTGTATTCACTTGCAGGCAGGCCGCCAGGGTTGCCGTTGTTGTGAGCTGAATCAAAGTACGCATAGTATTCACAGCCTTATTCAAATCACCGCAATAGATCCACGTCTGTACCACCTATTATATCTATCAATTTCCGTATTTCCACTGATATCTTTACATTTACTTTAATTAACTTTCGTAAGTTTACATAAATTTTTTTACATTAAGGCTTTTGGGCGATTTGAATTTGGTTTCAGGTTGTGATTTATTTTAATATTTTGGAACATTTAGAGAAGACGGCAAGTTGTTCTCATAAATTTTATATTTTGCTAAGTATATCTAATGGCAGATGACCGATTAAAGTATTTTAAATTACATGATTTTAAATTTGAGATTTTACTACTTTGGACATTTTTTTCAACGGTTTTAAAAAGCTTAGAGGGCTTACAGTTTAAGGAGCGAGCTATTTTTTTAAGTTAGCTGCACAGACTTATCAAGAAGGGGGTGGGGACTTTACCTACAGTTGCATTATGTTGTTAACTGCTCTTAATTAATAAAAGTGATATTGATTTTTCCCGCGTTCCTTAGCACGATACATCGCAACATCGGCATTCTTAACTAACATCTCTGGCTCTTGACCGTCAATGGGATATAAACTAATCCCAATACTTGTAGTTACAGAAACTGTATGTTCTTCTAAAATAAAAGGCTGCATGATAGCGTCGCAAATTTTTTCAGCTACTTTCGCAGCTTCCTCGCGACCTGGAATTGCGGGCAAAATGACTGTGAACTCGTCGCCGCCCAACCGCGAGATTGTATCGCTGCCGCGCAAGCATTTTTTGAGCCGACTGGCAACTGTTTTTAAGAGTAAATCACCCACATTGTGTCCGAGAGTGTCGTTGATTGATTTAAATCCATCTAAATCTAAAAAGAGTAAAGCTACCAATTCCTGAGTGCTAGAGGCTATTTCTAAAGACTTATGCAAGCATTCGTAGAACATTTGGCGGTTGGGCAAACCGGTAAGAGAATCGTGATAAGCTTGGTGGCTGAGCTCAGCATTTTTTTGTTCTAGGGCATTTGCGCGGAGTTGGCGCTCGGTAATATCTCTGATTGCTCCGACTAAAAATAGGTTGCCGGCGGCATCTTTATGCAGGGATCTTTTAGTCGCAATTAGATGCGTAATTCCGTGAGCGTCAGTAAAATATTCTTCATTTTCTCGCGGCTGGTGAGTTTGAAATACTAATTCGTCTTGCTGCCAAAATATCTCGGCTTCGGCTTGGGGAAATAAATCGTAATCGGTTCGGCAAGTTAAAATTTCTAAAGGATAGCCAATAAACCGACAATATGCCTGATTCAAAACTACGCAGCGGTGAGTTCGATCTTTGACAAAAATGGGGTCGGGAATTGTATCGATTAGCGATTGTAAAAATTCTTTAGACCGTTTTAATTCTTCTTGCAAGTGAGCCAGATAACCCACAACAGCAGCACCAGAACCCACAAGACTGAGGATGGGAGGAATTAACGGTAGCCACCAACCTCTTAAGAATACTAAGTATAAACTAGCACTTAGACCTAGACAGATACTTAATAAACAGTAAGCCGATCGACCAAGCGATCGCAAATTCCAACTCACATTTGCTCCCGCCCAAGACCACACCAAAATCCACAGCAACTCCGCAGCCTCTGACCAGACATTGATACCCCCGCGCCCGTCGATGGCTGCACTCAAAATTTGGCTCAAGAAATGAGCCTGAAGCTCGACTCCCGGTATTTGCTGGGGAGGACCAAACCAACCGGAACTGTAAGAATTTTGGTAAAAGTCTTTGAGGCTGGGGGCATTTGAGCCGATCAAGACAACGCGCGATCGTACAAAATCAGCAGGTACTGTGCCAGAGAGCACATCGCTCATCGATGCAGTGCGAAAACTGCCTCGCGGGCCGCGCAGGTTGGTCAAAATTTGATAGCCACGGCTGTCCGCTCGAACGTAAGCACCGTCATTCGGTTGAAAAGGCCGAAAAACCCCCTTGCCTAACTGCAAGTATTTAGGATTGGCTTTTGCTGATTGAGGGGAAATTCCTTCGCTTTTGAGGTAAAGTAAAGCCAGTCTGAGTGCGAAACTTTGATGAGTTTTGCCGTCTCCGGGCCAAGCGTAGAGCAAAGTTCGCCGGACTGTTGAGTCAGCGTCGATAACAACGTTGTTGAAACCGATTCGATCGAGCTTGTCAAGTACCGGAGGCGGGCGAACTCCGAACCTGGTTTCGTCGGGCATCAACTCAATTCCGATTAAGTTGGGAATAGTTTTAAAAGTTTTGAGCAATTCGGCGTTACCCGGTTGAGTTGGCAAATCTCGGTAAATGTCGAGGCCGATCGCCCGCGGCTTGCCAGCGTGCAATTTTTGCAGCAATTGGGCCAAGACAGCATCCGAAATTGGGTAGCCGTATTTTTGCAAGTCAGCTTCCTTAATTTCTACAATGACGATGCGCGAGTCAATGGGTTCGGCCGGCCGCCAGCGCACAAAGTGGTCGAAAGCAGCCCATTCCCACACCTGAAAACATCCGAACCAGCGCATTACAATGACGCTACTAGCAACGGCACTCGCAGTAATCAATACTCGGCGTTCTCGATCGACCCATTTTTTGATAGTTTCTAGCATATTTTGGGGATGTGGGCCTCGCCCTGTGAGCATCTAAACTACTACTAGGTATAGGTTTTACCTCTCCGGGGCGATCGGCTAAGTCGATTTTAGATTTTAGGTTTTAGATTTTAGATTTTTTGGTTTTTCGGTGCGGGCGAGTCGATTTTAGATTTTAAATTATCCAATTTTTTGGTTTTTTGGTGCGATCGGGCTGCAACAGCAGAAACCGGGTTTCGCAACCAAAATATGTCATTTCAACAATCATTCTGGTAGCAGAAACCCGGTTTATTGCATTTTTATGTAAAAGTTTTAGTAATTAGGGCTTGCTGAATATATCGAGCGCATATTACGTGGGCTGGGTTAAGAGAGCGTGCGATCGAGAGTAAAGTG
>NZ_JAUBRB010000126.1:0-3319 GCF_036701585.1 Microcoleus sp. POL10_C6
AGGTTTTTTTCCATAATTGTAATATTCCGCCCAGAATGTCACACTTGTCAATACCCTCTGACCTGAATCCTTACGATATAGTCGCGGATTTAAGTTATTTCTGACATCTTGCACCGTTATCAAGAACAGGCAAGATGCCTGTTCCACAAAGACTAAACTTTCTTGTGGAACAGGCATCTTGCCTGTTCATAAAGCCGGATTGATAAGGGTGCAATGTGTCAGTTATTTTTGACTGGGTTTATGGATACCTGTTTCATTTTTTATAGTAGCTTATTCGGCTAGCCACGGTATTGCTGAAGTATATTTTATCGCATTTGTTAATTTTCTGGAAATGCTGAGAAGTTATATTCATCCTTTAGCTAGATGACGGTAGTTAAGTGCGGATTGCACGATCGGTTTACCAATTGCAAATTACCAATTACCAAATCGTATATGCCGCAATACTTCGGAAAACTTCAAAAAACCGAACAGCCTTGGTCAACAATCGGTTCGGTAGAATCCATAAATAAAACCGATTCCCTACGGGATAACTGCGCTTCACGCACCTTTCACTTTAATTGCGGCGAAACTTCCCTAAACCTCAGTATCCTCGCGCCGAATTTAATCAGAGTGCGAATGTCCCCGACAGGTGAATTCAAAAGCCGATCGCACTCAATAACAGTCCCTGACGAAGAGTGGGAAATCACACCATTTGAAGTGCGAGAAACAGACGAAAAAATAGAAATTGAAACATCACAAATATTAATTTCCGTAAAGCGATCGCCCGCTGCAATCGAATGCTTTGACAAATCGGGAAAACCCTTTGCTAGCGACTGCGATCGCAATATGGGATGGCGCGCAGGTGCAACCGCAGGCTGGAAGCGCATCGAAGCAGACGAGCACTTCTACGGTTTCGGCGAACGCACCGGCTTTCTCGACAAACTCTCCGAAGTCAAGACAAACTGGACAACCGACTCCCTCGACTACAATTCCCTCACCGATGAAATGTACCAGGCGATCGCATTTTACATCGCCCTGAATCCCGATCGCGCTTACGGCATTTTCTTTAACACTACATTTTGGAGTCAATTCGATATCGGCGCCGAAAAACCGGGTGTTTTGCGGATGGAAACCAGAGGCCCGGAACTCGACTACTACATCATTTACGGCCCGGAACCCGCCCAAATTATCGCCACCTACACGCAGTTAACCGGCCGGATGCCACTCGCGCCAAAATGGGCGCTGGGATACCACCAATGCCGCTGGAGCTACGAATCAGAGGACATTGTGCGGGAGTTGGCCAAGGAATTTCGCGATCGAGCGATTCCCTGCGATGTCATCCACCTCGACATCGACTATATGCGCGGCTACCGCGTTTTTACCTGGAGCCCGAAGCGTTTCCCCGATCCCGCGAAACTGATCGCAGACTTGAAAGCAGCGGGTTTTAAGGTTGTGACGATTGTCGATCCCGGTGTCAAGTACGAACCGGAAGCAGATTATGAAATATTCGATGAGGGTGTGGAGAATGACTATTTCGTCCGCACCGCAGAGGGAAAGCTATTCCACGGTTACGTTTGGCCGGATAAAGCGGTGTTTCCAGACTTCATGCGGCCGGAGGTGCGCCAGTGGTGGGGCGAATTGCACAAAACCCTGACAGATGTTGGGATTGCGGGGATTTGGAACGACATGAACGAACCTGCGATCGCAGAACGGCCTTTTGGTGACGGCGGCGAACACATCAGCTTTCCCCTGGATGCACCGCAAGGCCCGGAATCCGATCGCGCTACCCACGCCCAAACGCACAATTTGTATGGGTTGATGATGGCGAAAGCTTGTGCTGAGGGGTTGCAAAAAGTGCGCTCGGGCGATCGATCTTTTGTGCTGACGCGATCGGGTTTTGCGGGCATTCAGCGTTACTCGTCGGTGTGGATGGGCGACAATCAATCGCAGTGGGAACACTTAGAAATGTCGCTACCAATGCTTTGCAATATGGGGCTTTCCGGCGTGGCGTTTGTCGGTTGCGACATCGGCGGCTTTGCGGGGAATGCAACGGCTGAACTGTTCGCGCGCTGGATGCAGGTGGGGATGCTGTATCCCTTGATGCGCGGTCATTCGGCGATGAGTACGGCGCAGCACGAACCCTGGGTTTTTGGCGATCGCACTGAGAAGATTTGCCGCGAATACATCAATTTGCGCTATCAGTTGTTGCCTTACATTTACACGTTGTTTTGGGAAGCTGCGACGACGGGAACGCCGATTTTGCGACCGCTACTATATCAATTTCCGCGCGATCGGGCAACTTATCACCTTTACGATCAAGTATTGCTCGGCCCGTCGCTGATGGCTGCACCTGTTTACCGCCCGGGAGTTGAGCATCGCGCCGTGTATTTGCCCGAGGGTACTTGGTACGATTGGTGGACGGGTGAATGCTATCAGGGCCCGATGCACATTTTGGCTGATGCACCTTTGGAGAGAATGCCGCTTTACGTGCGGGGTGGGGGCATAATTGCGATCGCACCTGTGAGGCAATTTGTCAGCGAAGAACCGCTTGAGTCATTAAAAATGCGAATTTGGCCCGGAAGCGGTGAATGGACGCTTTATGAGGACGATGGACACAGTTTTGAGCATGAAAAAGGTGTCTGGGCAACGACTAATTACAATGTGTATTTGGAAGGGGAAAAAATCATCGTTGAAATTGCCGCGCGCGAGGGTCAATTTTCGATTTCTGAACGCGAAGTTATTGTGGAAGTTGTTGGCGTTGGCGAACAGCGATTTACAGATGATGGTGCGGCGCGGCGTTTGACATTTGGATAGTTTGATATTTCTGAGATGTTGCGCCCTTTTTAATAAGGTTTTTCTGGGCGGGCTCTCCTGCCCACCCACAAGAAATTCATTCTTTGTGGAACAGGCCGGACAGCAATACTTCGACAAGCTCAGTAACCTTATCTTTTCGGTTTGTCAAATGGCTGAACGAAAATTGGGACGTATTCTCGGCTTACAAAGCTAGTTTGGGCTTTATTTGGGCTTGAAATTTGTTTAAGTCCCGCTAACACGAGAGCAGAATTATTAGGAAATAGGATTTCGGTAACCTTTGGTTGGGCGGAGCTTTTCTCTTCTCTGCCAAAAGTTTATGAAGTGGTGAGCGCATTTTTATCACCATACTGCTCATCCGTAGGTGTTAAAAGGTGGGGCGCGAGTTCGGCAAATCTATCTGGATATTGAAATAGGATTCTGTAAAAAGTTCGAGTTGCTTTGCTTCTGCTTCGTAAGGATTCAGGTCAGAGGGTATTGACAAGTGTGACATTCTGGGCGGAATATTACAATTATGGAAAAAAACCTG
>NZ_JAUBRB010000067.1:0-30745 GCF_036701585.1 Microcoleus sp. POL10_C6
CAAGCTATAAAAGCGATGGTTAATCCAGATCTGCAAGAACCATCTTTAATTCCTCAAATTTAGACCTGAATCCTTACCGGCACTCAGATCGGGATGACCTTCTAAAATATGAGCATCTGTGGCACTTTGACGGCGATAACTTACCAACAGCCAAACAGGAATCCGAGTTTTTCGGATACAGGCTTCTCCGCCCATGACACCGGGAGTCTTTTGAATTCCCGGCCAAAAGTTGCTTAAACTTTGGGCTAGGAATTGTATAGCTTGAGCCTTTTCTTCGGGAGTTAAAGCCAAGAGTTGCGGTTGCAATTCTTTGAGTGTCATCTTCGTAGTAACTGAAGTCATAAATATCAACTTTTATCGTCCTAGAGGTATTCTAGCACTATTATACTCACAACTTTTCTTCCACCGGCTTCACATCGTGAAACCGAGTATAATCAACCACCCGCCCTCCCGTCGCCGATTTCAAAAGAATATCTACAAATCGCATATTCCACATAATTTCAGAGGCTACAAAAGAATGTCGCGCGTGAATAGTTTGCGAAACTGTTTCGTCAATTCCTGTTAAAGTAATTACAATTTCCGCTTGCTGTTCCATCAAGTCTTGGGCAGTAAGTTGGTACAAAGGACTGCTCTCCTCAATTGCGTGCATAACCGTCCAAGTTAAGGCAAAAACCGGAGAGTGACTTCGCACTAATTGCAAATCGTAAAAACGCCGCATAAATTCTCCTTCCGCTGTTACCTCGTTGCGGATCAAAGTAGCTCGCTGCTGCGCTTCTAAAATTTGGTTGAAACGCTGATTTGCAGTGCGGTACATCAGAGTCGGAACGCCGTTGAAAGGAGCGATCACAGCTACCCGGCTGAAGATAACTCTAGCTGTTGGTCTGGAAAATCTCGAAAAAGCCAGTCCCGTCACCATCGCCACTCCCCACAAACCAAAAAGCGCTTCGATCGCAACTATAGTATTAGCGTAATCCGTGCGCGGATACATAGCACCGTAGCCGATCGTCGCCATTGTTTGCACGCTGAAAAAAAAGGCATCTTGGAAAGAACCGGGCCGCGCGTTAGCAATGCAATCTCCTCCCGCCAAGTATGCTAAGGCAAATAAAGAATTCGCGACTGTATACGACAGACAAATCAGCAGGAAAAATCGCGGCCAAGAAAGAGTTAGCAGCCTGTGGTAGAGGTCGGCAAAATGCAGGCGCGGTACTCCCAACTTGACAATATTTAAGGGGAATTGTCCTTGGCGGCTGACTAAACGCGCCTGTTGCTGGCGGTTGCGGTTGCTTTTCATTGCGATTTGTAACTGCGGCTGTTTCAATTTGTAACTATTGCTTTGACCGGGAAAACTTATCCTTTAGACTGATGTCTGATTCCAAAAATTCGGATACAAGCGGAGTTTAGAAATGGTTGAGCTTAACTGGCATGACTATCTCGTTATGGTTTCTTTTGTGGCATCTATTGCGGGTCTAGTCCTGCTGGGTGATAATCGTGACTCGCAGCCAACGGACGATCGCACTTTGAGCGAAGAAATCCTAATCAAGATGAGCTTTACTTACTGGATAGTGTACTGCATCTCTTTTTTCGGGCTGAAACTTCACCTACCAGAGGATAGCTGGTTATTGCTCAGTTTGAAGCTGACTACGGTTCTTTCTTACTTGTTGACTGCTTCTAGCATACTCAGCCTGCCGCTGCAACGCATGGCTGTCCGACAAGTTGAAGATTAAAAAAAAGTTTTTGTAGTGAGGACTTCAGTTCTTTCGATCGCGCTGAAGAAAAACTAAAGTCCTGACTGCAAAGCTATTTGAGTTATATTACCGGGCAATAAACTCACAGTTAGCTGTGAGTATGCCACGAACTCGGTTGCTTAGGATTTAAAGCCTTTAGAGCTTTTCTTTTTATCCTGCGGTTTAGACTTTGACTTATTAACTTCGCCTAAAGCTTCCTGAAATAAGTTGTGCAGGTGCACGGGAACGCTGGCAATTTCGGGGAGTTCTGGTTCTAAGGGTTTTTTAAACTCTTGCAGCAAAGCATCTAAATCGCGCTCAATCTGAAAGTCTTTACGTTCCAATACAGTTTGCAAAATTTGTTCTAATTTCGCTGGATTAACTTTAGCTAACCGTTGCCAAATCCAGACATTAATTGCAGGATCTTCTAGATAGTTACGCACCAGCTTTTCGTAACCGGGAACGGTTGAAAAATCTTCGGCTGCTAGCAGTGCAGTAAATTGAGTGTAAGTAGACAAAAAGCTTTGTCCCCAGCGAGGATGAGAAAGTGCTGTCACCTGTTCGGCTTTCTTGAAGCGATCGGGCAATTCAACTTTCGGCATTACCATTTTTGAGTGAGGATCGCTATCGATCCCTACCTCCACTGAAGACGGATCTGCACCGGCTGCTGCTATAGCTGCTGCTTTAATTTCTTCTGCATCGACTCCAGCATCTTCAACGATCTCCGCCAGAGATTTATGTTCATCAATGCCGATATCCGCTAGGCGTTTTTTAGTGATGAATTCCTGAAATTCAGCCAACTGTTTATTCAGGTGATATCCCGATAGCGTAACTTCCTCACTGCCAAAAAATTCGGTAAAATCTTCGTGGTACTGTTCTACCGAATGCCAAGCTTGCTCTAGCAATTCCGGCGCATCGCTGTATAGGTTATTTTTGTGATTTTGCTTGAAATTGCCGATCGCCACCGCCAACTTCGGCTTGCCCAATTTCCCCATCGGTATCGGAGGGCCCGATAGTATCCACCAGTCATCGGTGAGAGGAGCAATCCGAGCCCGCAAGATTTCTCCTAACTTAAAGCGAGACATTTCTGCAAGAAAATTAGGACTGTTGGGCTTGACCACGTAGTGCTTAGCCGTCAGCCAGTTCATCAGTTCAAACCTGTCGGGGGAAAGTTGAGTGATTTCAAATAAGCCGGTGAAGCTTCTGTGTTCCCAACTTTCCAGCAAGCTACGATCGCTCTCGGTTAAATCCGGCTGACTTTCGACAAAGAGGTCGATCGGCGTTTTCTCTCCGACTTTACCTTCGATGGTAAAACTGTCAATCACTTGATTTTGCTGAGCAATATCGTAGCGCTCGCCGGTCGATCGAGCGGCAGCATAAGCTTCCAAAGCTACCGCCAACTCTCCCTCAGCATCCAGCACAAAGTCAATTAAATTTTGCTTGAGTGTCCAAGCTCTTTCCAACATTTCATCCACAATTTATACCGATTTTGAATGAGAGGATTTAGATTTTTAACAATTATCGGGCTTGAAGCAACCAACGCTTTACGCTGGGGCTGCGATTGAATAAAGCGCATCGCGAACAATGACAGAAATATGCGATCGATGCCTCAGTCCTGAATAAGTTTAATTTTAAGGCTAATAGTCAAAAAAAAATGTTAATCTCAAACGGAAGCATCCCGATTTTGTAAAAAGCATTTTTTAGGAGTGCGATCGTCCCGCACAGCAAAGCCTCTACGTATCTAGCGAGTTCTCACAGCGAACAGTCCTGTGAAATAAAAATAGTGCTGAAAAATGGGATTTCAAGGGATCATAAAAATACCCTCTCCGATGTAGAGAGGGGCTGAAAATCCCCAAAAACTTCGCTAAACTCGCGTTAAAAACTGTGCTATCTATCAACAACAGTCCAAGACGCAGCAGCCGGTTTTTTTTTTGATCAAACACTTCTCTCCATTCCGGTACCCGGCTAAAAATAACCGGAACATTTGAGTTTGTGTGTCTCCAAGACTGAGAAATACTTGGCGTAAGCCCTTAGCGGCCGTCTTTGTCAATGTCGCCAGGAACAGCCCGTTCCACCCGATCCCAAGCGTCGCGCGTGGCGTGCTTAGCTTTTTCCCAACTCACTTTAGACTTACCGCGATTTGTTTCGTAGTCGCGCTGCAAATCCGGTTCGATCTCGTTGAATTTCTTACCAGTAGCGCCATAGCGACTGTATCCCTCATAACCGGTTCGGTATGCAGGCTGATAGTCTTCATAAGTTGCGCTAGTGTCCACGTAAGGACGGGAACTATAGTTGCTTTGCCAGTAAGCATCTTCTACCGTGGGGTCGATCGCCTCGCCCACACCTTTGCCCACCAAACCGCCGCTAAACGAACCCACAACAGCGCCGACAACTGCTCCTACAGGCCCGCCGATGGCACCGCCGATCGCAGCACCCGCAGCACCGGCACTCGCCGCACCAATACCCGTTGCCACTGGATGAGCCCCTGTTTCCCCCGAAAGCGGGTCGAGGTTAGCATCAGGTTCATGTACCGTTTTTTTGTCATCGCTCATGATATTTTTTCCTTTTATCTAAATGTAACTATTATTAAATTTACCTTTTAAATTCATATCTATTCATCTGCCTTAAGGATGAATCTGCTAGCTTCCAAAGGAGGGAAATGAGAAAATACTTCTCCAATCAAAAAGTAGTTTTACACACTACTCTCAAGCGATAAGGTGCGCCGAGGCGCACCCTAAATCATTATGTTCAATTGAGTTCTGAGATCGGCTTTATTGTGTACTCACTGAAGCTGTTTATTTACCAGCAACTTGAGTTATACATAAATCTCTTGATTTATTAGTTGCCCGTGACCTTTTCGATCAAATCTTCAGCTTTTTGAACTATTCCTTCTTGCGGGTGTTCTCCCTTGTACTCTTTTAAGCTTTCGTCGTAAGCTTTCTCGACCTTGGCAGGATTTTGAGAGGTTTTGACTATTTCTTCGTAAGCTGCTTGGGGATTGAGATCCTCGAAACTTTCTGCGGGGTCAGTAATTTTAGCTTCTGGCGGCGCCTGAGTTCTATCTTGACCTGCGTAAGCAGTCTGACTGGGTACTACCGCTAGACTTAGCAGACCCATGAACGCCAGGGTACAGACCAGCAAAATGCTTTGGCTCAATGTTTTTCCGAGAGCTTTTAAAACCCGCTTCATATCAACTTCTCCTCGTATTTTTCCGCAAAAATTATGGTGTTTGTCGCCCCTTCACTGCGATCGCACATTGACAACCTTGGTTCAAGCGCAATCTTTGTCGCAGCTACCGCATCTAGAGCGAGGCAAAAGGGATGTTTCTCGTGACATCCCATATCTTAAGCGCCTGCTTGTTACTATTCCTTCTACCAAAAGATAGATTAGTTATACAAGCGGAACTCATCTCCTATGAGCGGCGATCGCAATTCCTGCGAGGAACCCTATCTAGGGGTTTTCTCATCTATTACGAAGCCCCTGACTCTTCTTTTGCGGCGCGTCTTTCGCGTCTTCGCCCTTCTGGAAAAAATTCCATTTCTCAACATTTTAAATTGCTATAAATAACCTAACTCACTACAAAACCACCTGCTCTATCTCTAGGTTTCTGTTCTGCATAGCTCGTTCAAATAGCTCAGTAGAAAGAGCTTGCTCTACCGACCAAACGCCAGGTTTTTCCAGTTTACCTTCTAACATTAATTGAGCTATGCTGCCAGTACCGATGCCCGTAGCGACGGCAGCACTGGGGTGTACCGCTGTCGAGCAAACTTTAGTCGGTTTGCCGTTTTTGAGACCAGTCACTTGCGATCGCACTGCCACACCAACCCCACTAAAACTATTAGTAACACTGGTCATCCCATAACTGACATAGGAGAGAAATTCAATCACGGAGTTATTTTTGAGCCAGCTAGCCGGCCAATACTTGGCAACAAACCAGGTAAGGTGATTGTAAAGGTCGGGAGACGTACCGAATTTAGTCACAACTGATTTGACGGGGAAAGTTTCGGGCAAAGTGATTGCTTCCGGCATATCGAACCAGTAAACCCCTGTGTTGCCGTAGGGTGCGGGAAATTCAATTGTTTCGCGATCGCTGTAGGGTTTTACTTGCTGCCACTTGCGATCGGCCCAAACGTCAAAAGGGGTTTGCAAACCTAAAAAAGTGGTTCTCATGACGGTAACGCCAGCGCCGCCCGAACCTCCGACAACATAACTCAAATGGATGTGTTCTGCTTCATCTAATTGTTCCACATCTCGCCGCACCATGCTATTAGACACACCGGGAAAAATTCCCGTATTAATAATAGCCGTTATCCCAGCATTTTTAGCAGTTTCGCGCAATTCTAAAGCCCTGCGAGTAAAACTGCGGCTGTCGCTGACATCAGTATAATTAACACCTGCTTCTATGCAAGTTTTCAATACACTGGCGTCTCGGTAGTGAAAAGGCCCGGCACAGTGAACGACGAGATTAGAGGATGAAACCGCTTGGTGCAGGGCTGCACTGTCTGCTAAATCTAAAGTTTGGAAATGCACCCGATCCGGCGGCAATCCCCGCCCAATAGAGGCTTCAGAATTGCGTCCGGTAACAGTAATTTCCGCGTCGGTATGGGTAACAAGGTCTTGGGCAACGCTGCTGCCAATTCGTCCCCGACCGCCGACAATCAAAACTCGGTTTGCCATCGCTAAAAAAAGGGTAACGCCACTTCTCAGTTTCTCAAATTGGGGTCAGCGTTTTCATCCGCATAAAGTATGAATTGAGGAGAATGCGAGATGCTGGGGGATCGGCGGCGATCGCCCTGATCCAGAGATGGGCAGGGGCGAGAGACAAAGAGAATGAGTTGTTAATTTAGTCCCGTACTAGCTTTACCAATCGGGAGCAACAATAAACCCCCAAGAAGTAACTCTGACTCGCTCTCGCCCTAGAATTGTAGCAATCTGAACAACTCGATCGTATTTTTTAGCTTCCAGGATTTTTTTGAGCTAGATGTTTCAATGCCTCATATTTGATTGATTCATCAGTTATCAATAGAGCAAATTTTTGAATTTTATCCAAATATTTTTGGCTATTTTTTGAATATACCTCTTGCCAACTAATTTTAGTTAGGCTATAAAAAAATTGCTTAATGGGAGCAGAGTGGGGAGCATCTCACCTGGGCAGCCCAGCTAAAAATTGCAGGTGGGAACCCGATCGAAATCGTCGCCGCTGTTATGGTCTCCGTTGTAATTTGTTGTCAGCACTTTACAATTATGAGATCGCGAAGGGTACTAACAGAAACAGAAAAACTTTACCTCCGAGGATTGCTTTCCGGTTGCAGTCCCGCCGAAATCGCTCGCCAACTGTTTCAGAGTTCCAAAAGTGCAGAATTTTATTTATGTAAAACTTTATACCACTATGTTAAAAAACTCGCAGATGTACCTAACGAACCTGTAGGAAATTGGCGCAATATTTGCGATCAGCTACAGGAAGCCGGATCGAAAACTCTGCCTTCTCCTGAATTTAAAATAAATAATTCTGTACCCACAGAAGCATTAGTAAAAAGAGTTTGTATAGGTGTGATTGAGAAAAATACAATATCAATTGATATTAACATTCGACTAGAATTCCCATCTACTGAGGAAACTCGGAAAAAAGAAGATTTGGATAAAGAGGATTAGATGGGCGATCCCACTTGGGGACAGAAACGGCGCTCGCCCCTGCACAGAGAGGCAAAAATGTTAATAATCTTATAGCTGATAGTTTGAGAAGGAACTTTTTGATAAAATATCAAAATTAAAACTGGTCGCACCCGTTGCGATTTTACCTAAAATAATCAAATTAGTCAAATTTATGTCTCGATTAAGTATCCGATCGAACAACAAAGCTCTGGGCTTTGTGGTGGGTTTATTAATTTTTGTCATTTTTATTCCCGGATGTTGGGCTTTAACAACTAATATTGCTCCCACACCAGTACGGCAAGTAGATAACAAAGTAGCGGTGCGTGCAGATGTACAAAATACATCAAATTCTCGCTCTTCTTTAGGAGTTGGGCTTAATGGTATTGCTGACTACTCCACACAATTACCCTTTTTAGATGCTTTCAAATCTTCTAGACAATGGATAACTCAATGCGTTAGCGGAGAACCAAGCTGTAAAGGTGAATGGGATACAGAGGAGTATAATCTTTTAAATCTTGATGAAAATGGGTGGGTGAAGTCTCTCCCATCCCCCGAAGATGCTCCTAAATATACCAGGGTAAGTACGCTATTACTGAGGGAAATCCCCAATCGCTATCCTTCAGGGCAATATATTGTTACTTATGAGGGTGAAGGTGCGATCGAATATGGCTTTGATGCCAAAAAAGATGAGGCTGCGTCGAAACCTGGGAGAGATATCCTTAATGTCGATGCCACACAAGGCGGAGGCATCATGATTATAATTACTGCTACCGACCCCAATAAAACAGGGAAGTATATCCGCAATATTAAAGTTGTTCACTCCCAAGATGAACAGCTTTTTCAACGTGGTGAAATATTTAATCCGCTGTTTATAGACAAGATTAAAAAATTTAGAGTCTTGCGTTTTATGGACTGGATGGGGACAAATGGTTCCGAACAAAAAGACTGGTCAAACCGGCCTAAACCAGAGAGTGTATCCTATGCTGACAGAGGAAATGTTCCCATAGAAGTTATGGTGAATTTAGCTAACAAAGTCCAAGAAGAACCCTGGTTTAATATGCCACATCAGGCTACGGATGAATATATGACTAACTTTGCTAAAATGGTCAAAGATAGTTTAGATCCCAAGCTGAAAGTTTATGTAGAGTATTCTAATGAGGTTTGGAATTGGTCATTTCCACAATCGAATTATGCTTTGGAACAAGGTAAAGCGAAGTGGGGAGATAAAGGCGATGCTTTTATGCAATGGTACGGAATGCGTACGGCTCAAATGTGCGATATCTGGAAAGGTGTTTTTGGGGATCAAAAGAATCGAGTTGTCTGCGTGTTAGGAACTCAAAGAGCCTGGAGAGAGTTAGAAACTTATTCTTTAGAGTGTTCCTATTGGGTAGCTGAGGGCAATAAACCTTGTTATCAACACGGGATTGATGCCGTAGCTATAGCGGGATATTTTAGCGGAAACTTGGGCGGGAAAGAAAGTGTTAGTACAGTAGAGTCTTGGTTGAATGACGCAGATGGCGGATTTGGCAAAGCTTTTAAGCAATTAAGAGAGGGCGGGTTACTGCCGGGGTTCAAAGATAGTTTGCCCGATGTTGAGAATGACTTTAAGTATTTCTTAGATGTGGCTCAAAAAAAAGGTCTCAAGTTATTTGTTTACGAGGGCGGTCAACATATTGTAGGTATTGAAGGAGTTGAGAATAACGAAAAACTGACTCAGTTTTTTATGGAATTAAATAGGCGTCCAGAAATGTATGATATCTACACCCAATTACTGAATAGTTGGAAACAAGCTGGAGGGAGTCTTTTCATGCACTTTGTGGATGTGAGTTCATTTAGTAAGTGGGGAAGTTGGGGCGCTTTGGAGTATGTGGAACAAAAGGGTTCGCCTAAGTATGATGCTTTGATGGATTTTATTGATAAGAATCCTTGCTGGTGGGATGGCTGTGCTGTCGAGGGATGATCGGGAATTGGGTGCAATCAAGAATCGTTTGATCGCACTTCCTCAAACTCTTCAGCATTCCCCGGCAAACCCGAACCCTCGCTACTCCTCAACCTGGGCGATTCCCCATTACTCGCACCGGCACCGTAACCCCCAGAATATCTGTCCTCCAAACCCGACTCCCTCAGCGCCAGCGCACTTCTTTGACTCGGCGACAATCTCTCTGTCGAACGGCGATTTGTCCCAGACATCGGTGGCTTGCGAGTTAAAGTTTTCCAAGCAGCCTTAATCCCAGTCACCACGCTGCGAGTAGTTACCTGCACATTTTGCGCCTGCTTTTTGGCGCTACCAATACTTCGATCGACCTGTTTGACAACCTCGCCCGCACTTTGCACTCCCTCGCTGACATCATCCGTCAACTCGCTAATTTCCAGCCCCGTCAACCGAATCGCCTCCAAAGTGGGCGGAAATTCGCGAGAAAGCGTGTCAGCGAGCTTTTCCACGCTGCGGGCTGCGCGTGCCAGCGCTTGCACCGCAGGTATTAAAGTCACTAAAACAGCAGTCAGGCTAACTGCTACTAGCAAAATTGAAAGTCCTAGCCAAAATATGGGATCACTCACTTGAATCTGGGATTGGGGGTTGAGAATTTCATGCCATTTAGCGGATGGGAGGGCGCGACGGGGGACTCACTTCAGTTTCAGCTTCCGACAGTGTTTGCCGTTCCCGCTGAGTCGCTTCCAAACCCGCCGCTATCGCCTCTTTGAGTCTAATCAAAGTTTCGTCCCAATTTCGGATTGCAGTTTCAGAAAGTCGATCGGCCTGCAACTGCACGCTAGTCGATAAATCTTCCGCCAACTCGGGCAAAGCATCGGCCGATTTTTTCAATATCTGCCGCGTCTCCTTGCCGGGTCGCGGTGCTATCAGCAAGCCAGTCACTGCCCCGATCGCAGAACCCACAAGCAAACCGCCAATAAAGAATCCTGAACGTTTAGTTGACATTTGTATAACTTCTCTCCATACACCAATTTTAGGGGCGTTTGCCCGATCGCAGCCCTTTACAAAGGTAGAAATATTGTTGAAAATCCTACGGAGTCAGCACGGGCGGCAATTTTAGGATAGCTTACCTGAAAGGTCGATCGCGCCTGGACCAAAGCATCCGTCCCAAACCCAGCAATCCCAAAAGTTGCTGAACCTGTTGCAGTTGCAACTCTAGTTGTTGATAACGTAGTCGCAGTTGGTGGGTACCTTGCTGCCTTTTACCAAGGAAAGCCGGCGACATAGTGAGGACATTGCTGCTACAGCGTTCGATTGCTGCGATCCGAAGTTCCAAACGTGCGATCGTCCGCCTGATTTTCCACACTTTCGCAGCGATATAAAAACAGACCAGAGATATCATTAAATTGATAATTACCACACCAGCCAGCATTATTTTACCTGCTTTCAACTAATCCCTTTTACCATCTCAATAACCTTTCAGTCGTCTGAAGACGACTTAAGCTTTGAGGCAGGGGTTTAAACCCCTGCCGGACTGCCGGAGTATTGCAACCGCCTCAAAATACCCCTTGTCAAAGTTTTAAGCCTGAGACATAGCAGGCAAACAAACCTTAGTACCGCCCAAACCGCAATAACCGTTCGGGTTTTTAGCAAGATACTGCTGATGATAGCTTTCTGCGTAATAAAACTCAGGAGCATCAATAATTTCAGTAGTAATCTTGCCGTAACCGGCCGCCGTCAAAGCCTGCTGGTAAGCATCTCGCGAAGCTTCAGCTAACTGCATTTGGCTGGCTGAATACGTGTAAATGCCCGATCGATACTGAGTACCAGAATCATTGCCCTGACGCATTCCTTGAGTAGGATTGTGACTTTCCCAAAAAACTTTGAGCAGCGTTTCGTAACTAATTACTTTCGGATCGAACACAACCAGAACTACTTCATTGTGTCCCGTCATCCCGCTACAAACTTCGTTGTAAGTAGGATTCGGAGTAATCCCGGCTGCGTAGCCAACAGCAGTCGAAAAAACTCCATTTTGTTGCCAAAATTTGCGTTCCGCTCCCCAAAAACAGCCCAGGCCAAACAACGCAGTCTCCATGCCGTTTGGAAAGGGAGGTTTGAGCGGATTGCCGTTAACAAAGTGAGTTGCCGGTACCGACATCGACTCTGCCCGTCCCGGTAATGCCTCTTGGGGAGAGGGCAGGCTCGACTTTTTGCCAAATCCAAATAGCACCATAAGTTTGTAAGGGGATCTCTGATCAACGTCTTTACCTTACTTAATAATATCAGATGTATACTGAAAATAGTGGCCCTCTTAAAGGTAGAAGGTAAAAGCCAGAAGGCAAATGTTTGTTACGGAAGGTTTTTGGTGATACTGCTCACTGCCAACGCAGTTTTAAATCACATTAGGCAGTGTTCTATGTCACCAAAACATACCTAAAATATCACCTATTGTTGAGGTATAAATCACGCTGATTTTAGACAAAACAGCCGATTATTAAAGGTATGGTGTTGTAGAAGTTATTCAATACCATTTATGGGGAGTGTGTAGAAATGAGCGCTAAACCTTGCAGTCAACCTTTAAAATCTAATCCGTTTATTACTTACCGCGACCCAATTACAGGCAAGTGGATAGTGGTAAATCAGACTTTGCCCCAAGCAGCAGAACAAGCACAGCTAGTAGCAGCTTGAGTTTTACTATTAATTTTATACCTGAAAATTAACGATTCTTTCAAACTGCAGGACTTACGCAAAAAGTTACTGCACGCGCTACTTATATTCGTAAGGTGCTTATGTTTCACATACCTAAGCACCTTACTTTGAAACATTTATCATCTCTTTTTGCAGTTCCAAATACCGATAGAGATATTCCGCAATTATTCCGTGCAAAAACAAGTCGCGTGCCGCATTAAACGGACTGTTGGGCGCTAGCGGATGGCGATTGACAATTACATGATTCCAGTCGCAATTTCCGGTAATCTCGCTGACGTACACTCCGAAGTTTTCATCTAACTGAAGCGACATCACTGCTCGCGCAAATTCGTCGCTAGTCAAACACAGAGAATAAAATACTTTAAACAATTCGATCGCAGATTCTAAATCCAGAATGTTTAGCCATCTGCGTTTTTCAAAATCTATGGCAACTTCTACTGGTTGAATACTATCATAATTTATTCCCCGTTTTTTGACGACTTGCAACCAGTTAGGATTGGTCAGCATTGCCTGGTTGTAATCCCAGACAAAGTTATAGAGAATTAAGTCGTGTTCGAGAAACGCATTGTCAGCTAAATCGCTAACAGTGTGCGGATAAAGCTTTGACTTTTCAATCTGGGTATCGGGGCCGTTGTCAATCAAGAAGTTGATAATATTGGAGCCGATGCAGATGTGTCGGACAATTAAATAACAAGCTTCTGGCGATACAAAATTATTTAGGAAAAATGCAGCCGATTTGTGCATTAAAGTGTAAGCGCGGAATTGAAATGGCAACAAACGCTTTGTTGTCATAATTACCGCCAGCAACAAGTTAGCAATTACTTTTATCGGAATCAGCAAATAACTGCGAGTCCAGTTTTGCAAATCCCGGATCATATATGCTTTTGCCACTAAATCGACGGGAATAGATCGATCGCAAAACAGCACATCCCAAACATTCGGATCTCGGCGGTTATAGGGTTTGGTAGCGTAAGGGATTTTTCGCTCATCTGGGAGATTTTCGGTATCTTGTTTTTGCAGCTTTTGCATTAGCGAATTTCCTCCAATTGCAGCAAATATAAACGAGCAGTGACGCGAGCAGTTTTAACAATGCGGCGGGCAATATCATCTGTCATCCATTCGGCATTAATCAAATTTTCCAGTTTGGCTAAATGCGACTCGTCATTAGCTCCGTGGTACGCTAAAAACGATACTTGTTCGGAGTGCAAACCGAGAGTTTCTTGAATCTGTTTTGCCCACTTTCCCGCCAACTGATTTCCCAATCCTTCGATAATAAACATACTGCCAATTAAATCGACTGGATTGTCCCGCGATGCTTGGTGGAAAATAAAAGCTGATAGTGCTTCGCTGCCAATATTCTTATCATATTCCACAATCTTTGCCAATTCACCGCCCACAGAAACATAATTTTGTTCTAGCATTTGATAGTCGCGGTGTTCGTCTTGGGCGTGGCCGATAAAAGTCGATCGCAGTCGAAAGTCACTCATGTTAGAAGCAGCGCGAGCAATCCAGCGAGCTCCCTCTACAACTTGCGGCCGGAGATTGCACAGCAAAGCTTGATAATCTTCTATTGTAAACTCTCCTCGGTACAATTTGCGGACAATAGGAACAGAACGAATTTCGCGATCGAACTTCAGCCAAATCCATGCTAACTCGCGCAACAAATAAGCTTGCGGAGAGTTGGGGTGTTCGGGTTTAACGCTTTCGAGAGGCGAAGCTTCGGGAACCTCATGAAAGTTAGAAATTGCAGAACTCATAAGCTTATGGGTATTTTCCACAGCAGTTAACATCATATATGCCGTGGTAAAGCGCCCGCTTTCCGGGACAAAACAAAAGATTTTCTGTCCCGGCTGCAACTTACCCGAATTGAACAATTCCTCTAACATTAAATAAATCGAGGCACAGCCTGTATTTCCCCGTGTGTATAAGTTAGTAAACCATTTTTCTTCAGGAATCATGCAGCCTGCTTGTTCCAGAAGTTCTACAATTTGCCCCCGGAAAAAGTGAGACGAATAGTGGCACAGCAGCCAGTCGATTTCCTGCGGACAAACTCTCCCGGCTTTAATCAACCGCAGCCAACCTTCAACGCCTAATTTCATTACATTGTCCAGCAAGCGAATATTTTGCCGCAAGTCAAAAGCTCCCGCTGTGGCTGCATCGAGGTAGGAGGAATAATCCAACCAGCTTTTAGTTGATGTTTCGTTGGCTAATCCTGAATACATACAAACAGGATAAGCATTGGCGTGAGAAACGAGTTCAATCCATTCTATTTTTAAACTAATTCCTGTTGCGCTAGGATGGTTTTGGAGCAAGAATGCTCCGGCACCGTCGGAGAGCATCCAGCGCAGAAATTCTGTATCGAAAGGCAGGGGTTTTCCCGCTTGCACTGAAGTCTCTGTTTCAAATTTGGTGTTTTTGAACAGGCGCGAGGGAAATTCGGAAGCGACGGCAATTGCTGTTTGTTTTTTGCCGAGTTCGATTTGAGAGACGGCGTAATTTAAAGCACTAACTCCGGCACAGCAAACTCCTTGAGTTGAAACTATTTCTAGGGGAGAGAATTCGGAAAGTTCCCCGTGTACTGTGCTGGCAAATCCCGGTACTAATAAATCTGGTAAAGTAGTAGCGCAGGCCAGTAAGTCGATCGCCCCTGGTTCCAGATTTGCCTGGGCGATCGCGTCACGGACGGCAAACGCTGCCATTTGGCTGTTAGAATATAGTGTTTGCTGCTGTTTGTCGATCGCGTAGTAGCGCTGTTGAATGCCGTTGCTGTTGAGAATTCGCTGCCTGACTCTCGAAGGGCGCGAGGCAACTTTGCCGAGATATTCTTCCATCTCATCATTATTAATCGGTTCTCCCGGCAAAAATTTTCCCATCCGATTGATATAAGCACTGTACATGGGGTAAACCTCTAAAGTTGCTAATTTACTCAGGTTCGTTGCTTTGTTAAATCAAGCCAGAAAATATCTAAAATTGATGGTGCTTTGTGAAGCAGTGAACTTGCAAGGAGAAACCAGCTATCTTGTAGAGTCGCCGGAAATCAGGCAAGTTGAGCAACAGCGGCAACAAGTTACCTGAAGCGGGGTGAAGTTTTATGTAATTGAGCCAATATGTAACTAGAGTTCCTTCGCAGCTTCCCGACTGAAATGGATATTGCAAAACTAGATACTTGGTATTCTCCTTCTCAACGCCGCACGGCTGTTTCGCTGTTGATGAAACGAGTAGGCGTAACTCGCACTAGGGCTGAATGCTTTATCAGGCTTTGGGTTTACTTATCGGTGAAACAGCTTCAGGAAAGCCAGCCCCGTCTCAAACCACCGCTGGCAAAACTGGAAGTGCCAGCAACAGAAGTGCAGTGCACTCACCGGGAAGCCGCCGAACTATTTTACTCCGATTCCGATCGCGGGAGCGATCGCGCCGCCGGAATGATGTTAGATAAATTAGCAGCACTCGGATTAATCGCAAAACACTTTGATGGTAACGCTACGGCAATTCAAATTCAACCAGTTTCAGAAATTTTAGATACCGCCGAACCTCAAAAGCCAGTACAACTCCAATTAGATGACTTCAACCCTCGGTGCGACGCGATTCCCGTTGCCAATTTATTAGCCACCAATTACAACTGGATGAACCGCAATACTAACGCCGTTCCCCACAAAATTGCTAAAATCCTCCGGCTTTTTGCCGATCAATACTCAAAGGGAATGCGAGTTTTGCGCCGCTCAGATAATCTCAATCCAGTCGGATTTTACTTACTTTATCCCACAGCTAGCGAATCTGAAGTAAATTTTTTTAATGCTGCTAGTAAAGGGCTTCATTTAAGTTCTATTTCCGATATCGATCCTTTCAAGATGGCGCTACCAGCAGATATAAACTGCCAGTCAGTATTTGTCCGCAGTTGGATGATCGATCCGCAGTATTTGTCAGAATACCGCATTGCTTTTCTCGAAGACGCACAAAAAGTTTTAGGCGAAATGCAAACAGATTTTCCCAATCTTTGCGACTTGTACACCCTGATGATTCACCCCATGTACGAAAAACAGTCCCTGGCTTTGGGATTTCAGAAGACTAGCAGCGATAGTCAGTTATCTGTTTATTGGATGTATCTAGCATTGGATAGATTTTTAGCATTAAATATCAAAGAAGCGTTGCTCCAACTGTAATAGACATCTGGTAAATAGCCAGCCAAGGGCAGGCAGGATGCCTACACCACAAGAGTTTTACTCGTTACTCGTTACCAGGCAGAGCCTGGTAACGGAGATCCACAGGCTCTGCCTGCAATTTTCGCAAGCAAGCGAGGCAGAGCCTCTGTACATCGGTTCCCAGGCAGAGCCTGGGCTACCAGTTAATCGCCGAATCATCTTGTTTATAAAACTTCCCGTCCCAAATAGGGTTGTAAGGCTTCCGGCACTTTTACAGTTCCGTCTGGCTGCTGGTAATTCTCCAAAATTGCCGCCATTGTGCGGCCCACAGCTAAACCGGAACCGTTGAGGGCGTGAACGAATTGAGTGCCTTTTTTCCCCGCTTCTTTAAAGCGAATATTTGCCCGCCGCGCCTGAAAATCTGCGACGTTGGAACAACTGGAAATCTCGCGGTATTTGCCAGCAGATGGCAGCCACACCTCTAAATCGTAGGTTTTTGCGGCCGCGAAACCTAAGTCACCCGTACACAATGTGATCGCCCGATAAGGCAATTTCAGCGCCTGTAAAACTCCCTCAGCATCCTGTACTAACTTTTCGTGCTCTGCCTCGGAGGTACTCGGATGCACGAGTTTTACCAATTCAACTTTATTAAATTGGTGCAGTCGAATTAATCCCCTCGTATCTTTGCCGTAACTGCCAGCTTCGCGGCGAAAGCAAGGAGTATAAGAACAGTGATAAATTGGCAACTGTTCTGCTGTCAAAATTTCACCTCTGTACAAATTGACAACCGGAACTTCGGAAGTAGGAATTAACCACAAATCATCTTGGTCACACTTGAAACTTTCTTCAGCAAATTTGGGTAATTGACCAGTAGCGGTGAGGGATTCAGTGTTAACTAAAAATGGGGGAATTACTTCTACATAACCGGCTTTTGTGTGGCGGTCGAGCATGAATTGAATAATCGCTCTTTCCAGGGCTGCACCAGCTCCAATTAAGCTCACAAAGCGGGGCTGAGCGATTTTTACGGCCCGCTCAAAGTTGAGAATTCCTAATTTTTCGCCGATTTCCCAGTGCGGTAAAATACCGGAATTGTGGGGAATATATTCGTCTCCCCAGCGCCGGATTTCGACGTTTTCTTCTTCATTTTTGCCGATCGGCGTTGAGGAACCTGGCAAGTTTGGCAGCGGTAGCAATAAAGCTTCTATTTGAGCTTTTAGGTCTTTTTCCTGTGCTTGCAGTTCGTTCGACTCGGTGCCGACTGCGTTGCCTTCTGCTTGCAGTTCCTGAATTTCGGGAGATTCGAGGGGTAAACCCGATTTTCTTTTTTGACCTATAAGTTTGGCAATTTCGTTGCTGCGGGCTTGTAGTTGCGATCGCTTGCCTTCCAACTCCCGCTGCTGTTTGTCTAATTGCAAAATCGGCTCTATTTCATAGTTACCTCCGCGCAGGTTGAGGCTTTCTTGCACGGCTTGCGGGTTTTCTCGGATTAATTTGAGGTCTAGCACAGATTTATTCTAAATCTTAAATTTTAGAGCGGCTGGGACAGAACGAGATGATATAGCAGCTTTGTTAATCATTGGCATATTGAATCATAATTTATTCTGACTCAAAATCTTCGTTGGGTGTCACCCCTGGAGGGTGACACCCCACAAATGTATGTTATAGTTGCAAATATTAGTAGATGCACCCTGATAATTTTCTACCCCAGCCAGCGATGGTAGGGGTTTTTTGTTGTGTGGCATGGAATTGAAGCCTTGAATGCACTATCAGTCTAAAAAACCCGGTTTCTCGCGATTATCGTCTCAAATGAGGCAATTACGTCAAGAAACTGGGTTTTTGTGTCCAAGACTAGATTACTAAAATATGTTTCGTGTTAAAAGTTAAAGCCTGTGCGAAGCAACCAAACCCACTGAGTGTCGTTGCGGCTGTCATTCTCAGGATTAACAACGGCCCAAACACCAGGGGTGATGGAAATGTTGTCGTTGACCTGAAAGCGATAGAAAGCTTCAATGTGATAGGAAGTATCTCGCTCGTGGCGCACATTACTGCTCGTCACGCGACCTGGCAAACCCACCAAAATCCCCGGTAGGTTGCCTTCACCTCCCACATCTGGGAAACTTATCCCGATCGCTGCATACACAACATCAGCGCGATCGCCACCGTCAACATTTAGCAAAACCACGCCACCTCTACCATCAGAAACGCTGCTAACACCAGAATTTTCTGCATTGGCGCGAGTATAAACGCCCCAACCGTGAACTTGCAACCGGGGAGCAAGGCGGTAAAATCCTTGTACGCCTACAGAATCGCTGGATGTAGCAATATTGTCCCCAAACGGTCGCGCAGCCAGAAAACTGCCCGTACCGCCTGTAAGGTCGGCTTTACCGCTTGGGGCAAAGGTACGAGAATAGGCTACGCCAATGGCTCCGCGATCGCCCCGGTAGGCAAGCTGAACCAGAGCGTTGTACGAACCGTTGAATAAACCGTTACTTTGCTGCGAGAGATTGGGATTGCCTGCGACATAGCCCACAGTCAGGGTGAGGTTTTTGACGATCGTCCAGTTGACACCAGCACCGCCACCTCCCCGGCGGTAGAGGGGATTGTATTGTCCGAACTTCGAGGGAATTCCCTCACTATCGCTGGCGATCGTGGGAGGAGTCAGTAAATCCGTAATATCGGGATACCCGACACCTGTCGGGCCGACGGTCAGCGCCAGATTAGAGGTCAGCGGGGTGACATACAATACGTGAGGGACGGTGATTGTGTTATCGACATTGCCATCAAAGTTCAAGGCCGTCATATTTGTACCCGTATAGTCGGCAATCCTGCCCAAGTTGCCGAATTCCAAACGGGTTCTCAGCATATCGCGACCGGTGAAGCTGGTTTCAAAATTTAATCGCCCCCGGTTGGCAACAATAGTGTTGGTGCGATCGCGCGAATCCCCAACACTGTTACCAGAGGTATCTGTTACCACCACGATAATTTCCGCATTCAGCTTCGTAGTAGTCGAGAACTGATTCGCTTCTAGTTCGGCTGTGCGTGCATCGAGACTATCGACTCGACCGCGCAACACCGATAATTCAGTGGCAAATTCTGCTTGCAGCTTTTGGACGATCGCTAAATCTTCTCTAGTAATCTGGTTGGTTGTTCCTGTGGCAATTAGTTCGCTGACTCGATCGAGACAGCTATTCAATCCTGCGGCAAATTCGTACCGCGTCATCGCCCGGTTTCCTTTGTAGGTACCGTCGGGATAACCGACAATGCAGCCGTAGCGTTCAACTAGAGATTGCAGCGCCTGAAACGCCCAGTCAGTTGGTTTTACATCCGAGAGTTGAGAGACAGAATTAACCTGCGCGAAGGGGTCTTCTGCCAAGGTATTTAACGGTTCAGGAGCAACTAATCTATCAATTGGTGCAGCAAAACTTGGGGATGATGTTAGTAGAAATACAGCAGGTGAACCCAGGATAAAAGCAGTAATCAGGTGATAAAAATGCTGGATGTGCATAGGAAAAAGCTCCGAATAAGGAACCGATACACCGAATTAGCAATACCTTTACGCTGCGCTTGAACCGGTGCGAACTTTGTCAATCGTTACTGCGATAATTATCACCAGACCTTTGACAACTAACTGCCAGAAGAAAGACACGTTCATGAGAGTTAGTCCATTGTTGAGCAGGGCAATAATTAAAGCCCCCAGCAAAGTACCCCAAATAGTACCAATTCCACCTGTGAAACTCGTTCCTCCCAAAATTACAGCAGCGATCGCATCTAATTCGTAGCCTTGCCCCAACATCCCCGTCGCACTGTAGAGGCGCGACGCGCTCATAATTCCACCTAAACCAGAAAGCAACCCACTCACGCCATAGACAAATAACAGCACGCGACTCACCTTAATACCTGTCAATCGTGCTGCCCGAATGTTGCCTCCCACGGCATAAATATGCCTCCCTAGAACAGTCCGTCGCAAGACAAACCAACTCGCTAAAACTGCGAGGAAAGCGATAATAACCAACCAGGGAATTGGGCCGACATAATTGTTACCTACCCAAGCAAAATTCAGATTTCTATTGATAACTGTAGTGCCGTTAGCTACTAAATAAGCAACTCCCCGCAAAGCTGTGTAAGAACCGAGGGTTACGATGAACGGAGGCAAACCTAAATAGGCAACTAGGGAGCCGTTAAGCAATCCCAAAAAGACTCCGGCTATTAACGCAGCCGGTACGGCAAACCAACCCAGACCTGGAACTAAGGAAACCAGCACCCCGACAACTGCCGTCACGCCCAAAATTGACCCGACTGAAAGGTCTATTCCGCCCGTCAAAATCACAAAAGTCATGCCGGTAGCTAGGACAATATTGATCGATGCTTGCCGGATGACATTGATCAAATTTCCAACTGAAAGAAAGTTGGGCGTTACCAGGGAAAAAATTATACAGATGCCAACCAAAATCGGTAGGATACCGGCCACTTGGATAAAATTTCTCCAAGCTTGAGATTTACTGGCTTTTTGGCGATCGCTCCCTGAACTTCTGCTGGTTTTTGTTTGCGTTTGACTCATGATTTTACTACCTCTTTTGCACCAGTGGCATAAGCCATAATGTTTTCTTGCGTAATCTTTTCCCCAGTCGAGCCGCCTACTTCACCGACAAGGCTTCCTGCGCGCATCACTAAGACGCGATCGCTCATTCCCACAATTTCCGGCAGTTCGCTGGAAATCATCAAAATAGCTACACCTTTGGCTGCCAAATCGCTAATAATTCGATAAATTTCGCTTTTGGCGCCAATATCCACACCCCGCGTCGGTTCATCTAGCAAAAGTACCTTTGGGTTGATAGCCAACCAACGCGCTAGCAGCAACTTCTGCTGATTTCCCCCAGAAAGATCCATTGCCCTGATGCTGGGGCTTGCAAGGCGAATCTGCAAATTATTAATAGCATCATTGACAACTTTCAACAAAAAATTTGAGTTAATAATGCCAGCTTTTGCTTCTCTATCGAGGACATTCATGGTGATATTCTCACCCGAACTTGCCTCCAAAAATAGTCCGAGAGCCTTGCGATCTTCTGGCACGTAAGCAATTCCGGCGGCCATTGCTTCATCGGGTGTCGAGACATTGAGATGACGACCTTCCAGTTTTATTTCACCGCTTGTCTTTCGATCCGCACCAAAAATCAGGCGGGCAAGTTCTGTTCTGCCGGCGCCAACTAAACCAGCTAAACCCAGAATTTCGCCCGCATGAAGTTGAAAAGTGGCAGGCTTTACTTTGTGGCCGTCGCTTAAATTTGTTACCTCAAGAACAACTGCACCCGGTGTTATTTGATGCTTGTGTTCGTACAAATCCTGTAAAGAACGACCCACCATCATTTCCACCAGACGATTAGCAGAAATTTCGTGCTTTTCAAGAGAGCCAATATATCCGCCATCTCGGATGACGCTCACGCGATCGGCAAGGGCATAAATTTCTGCCATTCTGTGGCTGATATAAATAATAGCAATGCCCTCATTCCGCAAGCGGCGAACCACTTCAAAAAGCTTATCTGTTTCGCGGTCTGAAAGCGCGGCCGTCGGCTCGTCCATCACTAAAATTCGGCTGTTGTGTTTGAGCGCCCTAGCTATTTCGACTTGCTGCTGTTCCGCAATTGAAAGTGTAGAAACCAGGTCTCCCGCCTCAAAATTTGCATCGAGGTTTTTCAAGACCTCAGATGCCTTGCGCCGCATTTCATCTTGGTCTAGAAATGTACCTCCTTTCTTCAGCTCGCTGCCCATAAAAATGTTTTCAGCAACTGTCAGATTGGGGGCAAGATTGAGTTCTTGATAAATAATCGCTATCCCTAAATCTCTGGCTTGAGCGGGGTCTGTCATCTTAACAGCTTTGCCGTCTATTCTGATTTCGCCTGCATCGGCTATGTAGGCTCCCGCCAGAATTTTCATCAGCGTACTTTTGCCCGCACCATTTTCCCCCATGAGGGCGTGGACTTCACCTGGGTAAACGGTGATATTTACATCGTGCAAGGCTATAAAACCGTTAAAGGTTTTTTTAATACCTTGCATTTCGAGTACGGGCTTAGTGTTAATTGAATCTTGAGTGCTATTTACCATTGTAAATACCGTAAGGAAATCTGCTTGACTATTAAACTTAGATCCCCCCTAGGCCCCCTTAAGAAGTGGGGGAGAAGATTCTTCTCAAAGTCCCCCTTCTTAAGGGGGATTTAGGGGGATCTAGACTCGGGGAAAAACGGGATTCCTCAAGGGTTTTAGTCTTAACTTGACACGAAGAAGGTCACTCGCTGGTCCAGCCTTTATGTTGATTGACGTTTTCGCGAGTAATCAGCGCGACTGGAATCAGAATGTTTGGATTGGCTGGCTTTTTTCCTTTGAGAATGTCGTTACCGACTTCAACGGCCTTGGCTGCCATGCGAAATGGATCTTGAGCTGCTGTAGCCACAAAGAGACTGTTGTTCTGTTTGAGCGCATCTAAAGCTTCAGGTGCACCATCGACTCCCACAATAAAGAACTCGCTTCTTTGTGCTTGTTTTGCTGCTAATTCTGCACCAATGGCACAGGGGTCATTAATTGCAAAAACAGCATCAATTTTCGGGAAGGAAGTAAGCAAATCGCTCATCACTCTTAACCCGCCATCGCGGCTGCCTTCAGCGTTCTGATCTTTGGAAAGAACCTTGAGGTTGGGATATTTGGAGAAGACACTTTGGCAACCCTGAACTCGCTCGACGACTGAAGCGACGGGAGGCCCGTTGATAATCACAACGCTGCCTTTGCCTTTCAAGCGATCGGCTATATATTGACAGCTTACTTCGCCAGCTTGCACGTTATTTGAAGTAACTGTCGCATCAACGCCTCCCTCGGCGGCGGTATCAACTGCAATTATCGGAATTCCGGCCTGCTTGGCTTTTTCGACAGCCGGGGCAATGCCTTTGGTGTCAGCAGCATTGAGTACAATCATGCTGACATTAGAGGCAATAAAGTTTTCGATTTGATTAAATTGCTGATTTAAATCGTCGCCGCTGGAAACGAGAGTTGTCCTCACGTTTGCACCGCCGATTTTCTTGGCTGCGGCCTCAGCGCCCTTGCCAACTTGTACGAAGAATGGATTGCCGAGGTCACGGACTGCTACAGCAACTGATGAAAGTTCGGAGTTGCTGGGTTGTATGCTGTTTTGAGCGTTCTGGGAAGTGGCGGTGCAACTTGCCAGAGCGCTGCTGAGTAGACTAAAAAGACTGAGTGCGATCGTTACTCGTTTCACCTCAAACTCCAATGAATTCTCGTTTTGAGAGAGTCACTCGTAAATATGACATTGCCAACCTAACATTAGCTTTGGTCAGGTTTAAGCTCGAATACTTAATGTTTTAGGGGTTCTGCTTTTCTTCGTACATTATTGTACGATACCTTGTTTTTTTTCGGCTCGTAAAACTTTCTGGCTCGGCTCGTTAGACTGCTTTGGGAAACAGAAAAGATACGAATATCCAGTATCGCTCCTCCCTGCTCCAGAAATCAACGATGCTTGAATTTTTTAAATGCTTTATGAGCATTAAAATTTTTCCCTTATGAGAAAATTTTAGGAGAATATTTTCAACAAAATATTTCAGAAATTGCTTTTAAAACCTGGTCGAGTCATATTGAATTTAACTCTCTATGTTTGCTGATGATAACAGTTAAAAACAGCCTCGCTATCTATCTTTGGATAGACCATACTTTTACCAAAAACTAAAGATGCGATCGCCTCAATCGGCACCGATATGCTAATCCTCGGTCTGGTCGGACGCGCCGCGCCAACTCAATAAATCTTAAATTTTGCTTGGGGTAGGATATTGTAAAAAATCATTAAGTTTACAGTTAACAAGGGTAGCTCATAGTAAACTGAAAGCAAAGCTTCGCGCTCACCCATGCAGCCCGTTAAAAAGCCCTAGTTAGAAAGCAGAGCGCCGCTCAAAACTAACGGTGAGAGTAGGCGAGTCATATATGTGCCTGTAAAACCTGCAATTACAGTCATCAGGACAGGGTTTAGAAGCTCTAGATAATGCCGATCGCCCTTTTGGACACAATCACTATAATGCAATAATTGTCTGCGCTGTCAATGGGTAAATCTGAGATGCGATCGGCCAATCACCTATTCTGTTTCCTAGAAATATTTGCCAGCGAAGGCGGCATTCAATCCTACGTTAAAGACATTCTCAAAGCTTACCTGTCCATAAGCGCAGGGACAAACTCGCCGCCACAAGCTGAAGTTTTGCTGTTGCGAGATTCCGAAGACTGCAACAATCCTTACGAGTCAAAAAATCTGAAATTTTATTACCTCAAAACCGAGAATCCCGGGTTGGGTCGTCTTAAGTTTGCTACAGTATTACTAACTCGCTTGCTGCAAAAACGACCGGAACGGGTTTTTTGCGGTCACATCAAACTCGCACCGCTAATTCAAATTCTGTGCCAACCCTTGGGAATTCCCTACACTATTTTAACTTACGGCAAGGAAGTGTGGGAACCGCTTGGGCCCAAATACAGCAATTTCCAGGTTTATGGAGTACGGTTGCAAGGGTTTGTCAACCAGTTTGGTAAGTGCTTGGGATTAAGGTGTACTTTATTTGCCTGGAATCTGCTGTATCAAACAGCAATGAGACAAGCTGAGAGTATATGGACTATTAGCAGGTACACGCGCGATTCCCTACGGGATAGCTTCGCCGCGCGTACTTGCGAAATTAACCAATTAAATCCTAAAAAGTTCCAAATAGTACCTTGTACGGTAGATGAAAATATATTTAGGACTGGGCCGAAGCCACAGGATTTATTAGAGCAGTACAATTTGGTGGGTGCTAAAATATTGATGACTGTAGCCAGATTGCGATCGACAGATATTTACAAAGGCGTCGATGTCACCATTCAAGCGTTGCCGCAAATAGCCGAAACTTTTCCGAATGTGAAATACTTAGTTATTGGCAGAGGAGACGATCGATCTAGATTAGTCAAACTCGCTGATGATTTGGGAGTTACCGAAAGAGTAATATTTGCGGGTTTTGTACCGACAGAAAATTTAGCAGCACATTACCAGTTAGCCGATGCTTATGTAATGCCCTCCCAGGAAGGCTTCGGTATAGTTTATTTGGAAGCGCTGGCTTGCGGAGTACCCGTGCTGGCGGGAGACGCGGACGGGTCAGCCGATCCGCTGCAAGATGGTAAACTGGGATGGCGAGTTCCCCACCGAGATTCGGCAGCAGTTGCGGTTGCTTGTGTGGAAATGCTGCGAGGGGAGGATAAAAGGTGTGATCGCGACTGGTTGAGGGAACAAACCCTGGCAAGATTTAGTTTTGAATCCCTTTGTCAATCCTTAGAAGGAATTTTTTAATCCTCTGACTCAGATAAGCTTATGCCGTAGAGAGCGGTTTCTGGGTGTACAATGGGAAAATTAACTCGATCGACCGCCTGAATTTCTGAGTAGGATAGAGTTATGCCTACCTGCAAAGACACCCAAGGAGACCACCGTGAACCAAGGCAGCCCCAAAATATCTTTCAAGCTACCCCGTATTAGTAATTGGCTGATACTGCTGGGCATCGCGTGTTTGTTGGTGTCTATTGGTTTGGGTTGGATAGTTAAATCACTGTTGATTGTAGTAGCTTTTTTGTTGCTGACGCCTGTGGTCGCATTTTTCGTGCTTCAGTGGTGGCTGAAACGCAATTTAATTGAGGACAATTGTCCAGTTTGTCAATACGAATTTACAGCTTTAAATCAAACTCAGTTTCAGTGTGCCAACTGCGGCGAACCTCTGAAAATAGAGGAAGGTCATTTTAGTCGCTTGACACCGCCCGGTACGATCGATGTTACCGCAGTAGAAGTATCCTCGGTTCAACAGTTAGAAGATTAACCGATTTTAGATTTTGGATTTTAGATTGGAGAATTGTTGAATGTTAACTGCTAACGGCTAACTGTATTACCAATTCCCCATCCCTAAAATTACTTTTCCAAGCGCACTGCATACCACTGCAAATATTTTCCCTGCCCGACATCTAATTCACAATAAGTATCAATTAAATACTTGGCTTGAGCTTCCACGCCAGATATTTTATGCAAGTCCTGCGGCAAATCTTCGTGTTCCTCGGTTAACACGGCTTTCAGCTTTTCTAACAGTTCCGCCGCAGTCAAAAACTGCTCTGGCTGGTTTGTTTCTAACACCACAAAGGTGTCTTCGTCATACAGTGACATAGTTTCAAAGGTTGAGGTTAATTATTTGTAAAATTTCGTGCAGTTAAGCGATCGAAAGTATAAACTCTTAATTACAATTTTCCAGCCCCAGCTCGATCGTGTTACAATTGAACAACATCAGAATTCCTACCGGATTACCGTTATTAACTTACTTGTTAACTGACTTGTTAACCGAGTTGTCAACATATCCGACACAGCATTTCTGAGGAGATTTGTCAAGTGCAAATTTGTCAAGTGTCAAAATTTCAAGAAATATTCGATCGGCTGTATCTAATTATAACTGGCACTATACATTCCCATGATCACATCTTCCACTTCAACCCCAGTTGCGCGCAAGCCCTCTAAATCAGAAGGTCTCAAAGAACGCAGCAACTATTTACGAGAACCCGTTGCGACTGAACTGTTACAAGAAACTACCCACTTCACCGAAGAGGGGCTTCAGATTCTCAAATTTCACGGCTCGTACCAGCAAGACAACCGCGACAATCGAGTTAAAGGACAAGAAAAAGACTATCAGTTCATGCTCCGCACCCGCAATCCCGGCGGGTTCACTCCGCCGCAATTATACCTAGCTTTAGACAAGCTATCTGAAGAATACGGCAACCACACGCTCCGCGTCACAACGCGCCAAGGTTTCCAACTTCACGGCGTGTTGAAAAAAAATCTTAAAGCAGTGTTTTCCTCAATTATTAAAAATATGGGGTCAACCTTGGGAGCTTGCGGCGACTTGAACCGCAACATCATGGCACCTCCAGCACCGTACAAAAATCGCCCAGAATACCAGTATGCGCTGCAATACGCTAACAATGTCGCCGATTTGCTGACACCGCAAACCGGTGCTTATTATGAACTTTGGTTGGATGGCGAAAAAGCTGTTTCGGCTGAGGAAGACCCCGCAGTCAAGGCCGCGAGACAGAAAAACGCCAACGGCACAATCTTTAGCGACGACAAAGAAGAACCGATTTACGGCAGCCATTATATGCCGCGCAAGTTCAAGTGCTCCGTTACCGTGCCGGGAGACAATTCAATTGACTTGTACTCTCAGGATTTGAGCTTGGTAGTAATTACCAATAAAGCTGGCGACTTGCAAGGTTTTGATGTGTTTGCTGGCGGCGGTTTGGGCCGTACTCACAACAAAGAAGAGACTTTTGCGCGGGTTGCTGATGAGATTTGCTATGTTGCCAAGGATGATGTTTACGATTTGGTCAAGGCAATTGTAGCAACGCAAAGAGATTTTGGCGATCGCACAGACAGACGGCACGCGCGACTAAAGTACCTGATTAACGACAAAGGCGTACAGTGGTTCCGCGAAAAAGTAGCCGAATATTTTGGCAAGCCGCTAGAAGCCTTTAAACCGCTGCCTGAATGGAAGTATTTTGATTTCTTGGGCTGGCACGAACAAGGAGACGGTAAACTGTTTGTCGGCATTTCCGTGGATAATGGCCGGATCAAGGATGAAGGTTCATTTCAGCTAAAAACAGCTTTGCGGGAAATTGTGCAGAAGTACAACTTGCCGATACTGGCGACGCCACACCAAAACGTGCTGATTTACGATATTTCGCCGGATATTAAAGCAGAAATTCAGGGAATACTCGATCGATGCGGCATTCAGCGAGAAACTGCGATCGACCCATTGGTGCGCTATGGGATGGCGTGTCCGGCAATGCCGACTTGCGGGCTGGCGATTACCGAGTCTGAGCGCGTGATGCCGAGCATTTTAGAGCGGATTCGGGCACTTTTGACCAAAGTTGGCTTGCAAGACGAGCATTTGGTGGTGCGGATGACTGGTTGCCCAAATGGATGCGCCCGCCCTTATATGGCAGAATTGGGGTTTGTCGGGAGTTCGCCGGAATCCTACCAGATTTGGCTGGGCGGTTCTCCCGACCAAACGCGGCTGGCAAAACCAATTGAGGAAAAGCTGCACGTCAAGGATTTTGAAGCTTTTCTGGAGCCGATTTTTGTTTATTTCAAGCAAAAACGGCAACTGAGCGAGAGTTTTGGCAATTTTTGCGATCGCGTCGGGTTAGAATCTATCCGTCAATTTGTAACCAACTACCAATCTGCTGACTCGATGACAACTGAGATTAATGAATTAGAAGTTACGTCTAGTAACGGCGATGAAAACGAGACTGCCACTGCTGGCGGTGGCAAAGTCCGCCGTCGAATTAGCGTCCGCGATGAAATCTACAACGAGCTCAAGGAAGAAGCAGCCCGTCAGGGCAAGCCAATCACGCAGCTAGCTACAGAAGCGATTTCCACTTATTTAAAGAAGATTAAGGAGGAAGGATAAGCCGATTTTCGATTTTCAATTTGTGATTTTCGATTGTATTCAATAGACTTCTGGCAAAAGTAATATAAAGGCAGAGCATTTGCAGAAAAAAACTCGAATTTGTAAGATAATTCCGGTTGTAGATGCTCTGCCTTTATTGTTTTTGATCGGTTGAAACCCCGGCTGTCTATCTCTTTTCTTCCTCTCTTCCTCTGCGCTCTCTGCGTTCTCTGCGGTTAAATAAAAAAAATCTCTAATAGAAAACGAACAATCCCAAATTCAATGCCTCAATTACAAAGATTAGCCATTACTGCCGCTCAAATTTGCGATCGCCAAATCGACTTAACCAGAGAACAGCAGCATTATTTAAATCGAGTGCTACGTTTGCAAGCAGGCGATCGATTTATTGCGATGGACGGACGGGGACATTGGTGGTTAGCAGTCCTAGAAGTACGGGAAACCGGGTTATTTGCCTCCATAGCAGAGGAGATTGCTGTGAACAGGGAGCTACCCGTGGAAGTTACTTTGATGGCGGCATTGCCCAAAGGAAACGGCTTTGACGAGGTTGTGAGACAAGCGACGGAGTTGGGTGTGGCAAGTATTGTGCCGATGACTAGCGATCGAACTTTGCTCAAACCCAGTGATCAAAAAGTCGATCGGTGGAGAAGGATTGCTGCGGAGGCGGCGGAACAGTCGGAACGTCAAATTGTGCCGACGATTTTAGAGCCTGTTTCGTTTGATGTTGCTATGAAAGATTGCGGTCAAAAATATCGATATATTTGTGTTGCTCGCGGAGACAATCGGCATTTGTGGGATTGTTTGAAGGGTTTAGAACCCCCCCAGCCCCCCTTGTTAAGGGGGGAGCAAGATGGAGCGACGGGTTTCGCTCCCCCCCAATCGCCCTTAATAAGGGGGGAGCAAGATGGGGGAGAATTATCGATTGTCATAGCTATTGGCCCGGAGGGTGGATGGACTGAGGGTGAGGTTAAAAGAGCGATCGAATTGGGCTTTGAAGCTGTTTCTTTGGGTAGTAGAATTTTAAGAGCGGTGACAGCACCGATTGTGGCTTTATCTTTAGTTGGCGCGGCATTTGAGAAGTGCTAATATCAACAAATAACAAAGAATTTATCAGAGAGGTGGGTTGAGGGGGAATGAAAATAGAGTTGAGGAAAGGTCGATCGCTCTTTTGGTCGAGCGCGCTTTTGGCAATTTTCGGTATCACATCAGTTTCTGCACAATCTCCGAGTTTTCCCATTGCTCAACAAATTAATTGCGATCGCCCCCAAGGAGATGCACAAGTCAGAACTTGTATTCGGTTGAGGTATGAAGCCTCGGATCAACGACTGAACGAGGTTTACAAACAACTGATTTCCCAATTGAGTGGCGAAGAGCGATCGCTACTTTCCGAAGCACAATTAGGGTGGATTCAGTTAAGAGATAAAACCTGTGAATTTGAAGTTTATAAAAGTCGTGGCGGTACTGGTTATGGAGGTTTCCTAAATGAATGTTTGGATCGCATGACTAAACAGCGCACTGGGGAACTAGAACAGTATTTAAAACAGAGATAAAATAGGAAGTATACCGTACAGCACCTGACAACAATAAATAGAAACAAGTATTTATGAAAACCCGATCGCCCTTCACCCTCACTCTCAGCGTCATCTCAGCAATTGTAACCACTACCGTACCAGCACTTTTTGCCCAGCAACAGCCATCAGCCAACCAAATCTACATCGATAAAAATTGCCAGCGCAATCAGCAATTACCGCAACTTGAAAGATTCACTATCTTTAGCAGAAACGAATTTACAACTAACGGTCAAAACTATTGGTTCTACGCCGCCCGCTATCAAGATGGAGGCGTACTTCTCTGTATATCGAAACCAAATTTTAATCAACCAAAACCTATAAATGAACAAAAAATACAAGCCAATTTTATTGACAAAATAGTCCGAGATATCAACAACAAAACAGGTTTTATCATCGTAGTCAGAGAAGGAAATGGCCTCGATGTACCCATGACAAATTACGGCTTATACCAATTTAATATGAAGCTGCATAGAATAGGGCTTCAAGAATAAAATTGTAAGATGACAACGAACAGATTTCC